>JBGTJT010000667.1:0-8429 GCA_041744995.1 Pirellulales bacterium
CGGCGGTTTGCTGATCGGCTGCGGCGATTCCGATGACGGTCGTCCCGGCGACGACGAAGCGGCCCAGCCGGCCCGTGATGCTGCCGCCCAGCCGGCGGACGACTCGACGCCGCCGCATTCCGATACCGAGGCTGCACCCTACACCGACGCCAAGCAGTTGCTCGCCGACATGATCGCCGCCTATCAATCCGCTGACTCATATCGAGACGACGGAGTGGTGCAGACCAGCTTTGTCTACGGCGGCAGGCAACAGGTGGGCGAACAGCCGTTTGCCGCCTCGTTCCAGCGCCCGAATCGGCTGACGCTCGACATGTATTCCACCCGACTGAAAAGCGACGGGGAGAAGGTGTACGCCACCATCGAAGGGCTGGGCGATCAGGTGGTCGTGGTGACTGCGCCGGAAACGATCGTTGCGCCCGACTTCTACGGCTGGAAGGATCTGAATCAGGTCGTGCGGTTGGGCATCGCCGGGGCGAGCGTGCAACTCGACCTACTGACCGGCGACGAGCCGTGGGCCGAGGTAATGCAGGAGTTTCCCACCGCCAAGCTTGCCGACGGCGGACCGGTGGACGGACACGACACCTATCGTGTAACTCTCACTTCCGAGGTGGACCGATTGGAGTTGTGGATCGACAAGCAGTCGCTCGTGCTGCGAAGGCTCCGTTTTCCGACGCAAGAGCATGTGCGGATGGACCCCAACCTGAGCGAGATGTCGCTGGTCGCCGAGTTCAAAAACGCGCAGCTCGGCCCCGGCGTCGCCGCCGAGTCGTTCACCTGGCCGCGCAGCGACGACGAAGTGTACGTGCGCTTTCCGGTGCAGCCTCCCAACGACGCCTTGAAACCGTCGCCGCTGGTGGGGCGGCCGGCACCCGCCTTCTCGTTTGTCGCCGCCGACGGCCAGAACGTCGACAAGCAATCGCTGGACGGCAAGGTAACGGTGCTCGACTTTTGGGCAACCTGGTGCCGTCCGTGTCTCGACAGCTTGCCGAAATTGAGCGATATCGCGGCCAACTACGATGATAATCCACAGGTCGCGTTCTACGCGGTCAACACGGAAGCGCGTAGCGAGGTAAGCGACGAAAGGGTCGGCGGCGCGCTTGCGGCGATACGCGCCCACCTGCCGTATCTACGCCTGACAGACGGGTCGGACGCCATGGAGGCGTTCGGCATCGAAGGCATCCCCACGGCGGTCATCCTGGGGCCGGACGGCAAGGTGCAGTATTATCAGGTGGGGGCCACACCTCAGTTTTATCAACAACTGCCAAAATTGATCGACGCCCTGCTCGCCGGCGAAAGCATCGCCGACGACGGGGAGGCCGCTTGGCAGGCGGAACAGCGGCGGTATCAACAGGAACTCGAGTTCGCCGACGCCGACCGACTGGGCGATATCGTGGAGATTCCCCGCGCCGAGATTGCCGCCGCCAGCGAACCGGCGCATCTCAAGAAAAGCCGAGTTTGGCTAAACGACGAGATGGTCGCGCCAGGCTTCGTACTGCCCGTCGCCGGCCCCGAGGCCCTGAAACTGTTCGCGATCGATAACTGGTCGAGCATCGTGGAACTCGATGCCTCCGGCAAGATCGTCGCGCGGCATGATAAGGCCGCAGTCAAGCTGGAGAACCTGTCCTATTTGCGGACCACGACCAACAACGCCGGCGAGCGATTTTTTCTTGTCGGCGGGGCCGGCCAACCGCAGATAGCGCTGGCCGACGGCGATTGGCGGCAACTGCTGCTTTATCCGGCCGAGGATACCGCTGCCATCTTTAGCGGCCAGTTCGCACCCGTCGGCGGCGAGGGTGCGCCAGGCTTTGTAGTCGGCTACCTCGGACCGGTCGGCATGCAAGGGGTCTCCCTAGGCGGCGAACGCCTGTGGCGGAATCGATCGATTCAGAACATCGGGCAAATTGCCGTTGCGCCCGGCGCAGCGCCGACCATCCTCTGCACGCACGAACTCGGAACCATCGCCCGGTTAGACGCCGAGGGTGCCGAGCTGGAACCGTTCACCATTGCAGGACACGCCGTGGCGAACGTCGCGGTCGACGATCTCGACGGCGGTGATGAATACCAGCTTGCCGCGCTGGTCGTCGACGGTGAGGGCGGCCGCAGCCTGGTGGGACTCACGGCGGACGGCCAAGTCGACTGGACCTACGCCATTCCGCCGGGCGAGCACACGGTGCCGATCGAACCGCTAGTCAGCGGCTATGCGTTGGCCGATGGCAAGAAATGCTGGATTGTCGCAGCGGCCGACGGATCAATACACTTCGTCGCCGGTGACGGCACGGCGATCGATCAGTTCAACTACGGCCAAACAATCACCGGCATCGCCGCTGCTCCCGATGCGGCTCAGCCCCAATTGTGGATTTCGACGCCGCAAGGTTTAGAGTCGTTGCGATTCGAATAGCGGACGATAGCAGCTTGCAAAAGATTGCTAGCAGTCGACCGCTCGCGGAACAGCGGAACCGGGGTGACTTTTACACCTCCGCCGGCGAGCCAAAATGCATGCCGATTCCGGCTACGCCCGCGGGTATCGATGAACCGATAACAATCGCATCCGAACCGGGCGGCGACCTCTTCGACAGGGCATTGCGACGGCGCCTACTTTCCCCATTTTGCCGCCACGGTTGTATTTTCCATTGTTTGTGAACGGTCCCTTGGCTTCGCCCGTCGGGTTGACTGTTGGCGAGGCGTTCCATAACCTGTTGGGCCAGATGCTGAATTCACCGCTAATTGCGCGGAGCGAGCGGAATGCCTGAATGCCACGTTCAACTTGGCGAACCTGGACCAAACGCCGCGCATCGGCGTGCGCTTGGTTTTGCCGTGCTGCCGTGGTTGGCTGGCCTGGCGGTAATTCTCGAGTGGGCCTTTCACTGCTCGACCGCGGCCGGTTTGCATGGCGATCGCAATCATTTCGCCCAAGGCGTGGACTGGCCGTTGTCAACGCACGCGGCGATGGAGCCGCCGCCCCTACCGGAACATCGTCAATGGCTGGACGACTGGTCGCGGCAGTTACTTGCCGAATCGCCGAGTCGTTCCCACCCCTGGCTCGACGAACCAGAGGACAACCCGAGTGGCAACAGCGGCCCGGTGTTGCAGGTCGATTTTCAAACGCCGGCCGGTCGGCCTGCACGTCGCCATTTCGCTGACGAGCCGTGGACGTGGCAAGTGATGCCGTCCGGCTTGCTGTATAGTTCTTATCTGGCGGGAAACAAAGAACCGCGCTTTTCCGCGCAATGGAATCGGGACCGCCACCTGGGACCGGTGTGGGACACGGCGATCGGCGGCCGACTGGGAATCTTGCGCTACGGTACGACCGAGCCAATTCTGCCGAGCGGATGGCAGGTCGATCTGGAGGGAGGCTTTCAGGCCCGGCTCGATCCGACCGAGGACAGCATGCCGTTGACCTCGGTCGATTTTCGCATTGGCGTACCGATCACCTGGGCCAACGGTCCCTGGCAATTCAAGACCGGCTACTATCACGTGAGCGCCCATCTGGGGGACGAGTACCTGCTGGCGCATCCCAACGCGCGACGCTTGAACTACGTTCGCGACGCCGCGATCCTGGGCGTCGGCTACTACTGGACCGAGATGCTGCGGCTGTATGGCGAAGCAGCGTATGCCGCGAGCGTCAGCGACGGCGCCGAACCGTGGGAGTTTCAATTCGGCGTCGACTATGCTCCGGCCGGCGATACCGGCCTGCGGGGCGCCCCGTTTGCCGCCTTCAACGCGCATCTGCGGGAAGAGGTCGGCTTTGGCGGCAACCTGGTGTTCCAGTTCGGCTGGGCTTGGCGGCACGATCCCCGCGGCCCGCTGTTCCGCGCCGGCTTGCAGTATTATCGCGGCAAGAGCGGCCAGTACGAGTTCTACGACCAAAGCGAACGGTTAATAGGCTGGGGCCTGTGGGCCGACTTCTGACGTGGCGGAAGCTGCCAGCTTCCGGCCGCCGGCAGAGCCGGCGCGAGTGCAATTGCTGCTGAATTGCCGGCGGCCTCGGAGGGCCGCCTTACAGCACGGCGGGGGAATCGAACCCACACTCTCTTGCGAGAACTGGATTTTGAATCTAGGGGAGGCGTGAGCGGCGCTTCCGTTCGGCGTGGCAGGGGTGCTCATTGCCGCCCCCTGGCCCCCTGGCTAGCCTCTTCTCTGTGGGCTTCGACGATTCTGTTTGCACCACGCCCTCGACCCGGGTATGGTAGGGCTTATCGCTAATTCGCCGCTCTTCTGGAGGTCTCCCATGCGTTGCATTTGCCTGCTCATCGCGATGTTCGCGCCGACGCTGCTGCATGCCGGCGAGCGCCTTGAAAACGCCAAGCGAGCCCTGTTCGCCGCCTATCAGGCCGAGATCTCCGCGACCGACGACGACACGGAAAAGGCTCGGCTCGAAGAGGAAATGTGGAACTTCGTGCGAGCAGTCGGCGGTACCACGCCAGACGGTCCAGATAATTCGACCGTCAAGTCGACCGCAGCGGATCACATTGACGCGCTCATTGAATTCGCGGCAGAGATTCAGCCGCGAATCCGCGAAGCCTACACGGAGCAAACAGCCTTGTCGCAAAACACCGCTTTCGAAGAACTCGGCCGAGATGTTGCCGCACGCCGCTTCGGACGCATGAAGCTCCAACTCCCCGTAGCCAACGTCCATGAACTCCCCTCGAAGCGAATTGTGATCACTGTCGGGAAAGCGACGGAGCTAGGCGATATCCCCGGCGACGACAGCCATTCAACGCGCGCTGACATCCGCATTTCACGCGACCGCGCCGCGCAGCTCAAGCCAGGCGACGCGATTTTAATAGAAGGGGATGTCGAAGGCGCCATCGGCCGCGGCACATTACCAACGGACCAGTTCATTCTCTTCGCCGTCCGCAACAGCCACAGCGACCAGCGCTGGTTCGGCGCGGTGATCAAGCGGCCCCGGTTCACGTTGATGGAGCAAAAGTAGGCATTTCCGCGGCAAGGGTTCCCATTACTCGTAGTGCTCGGTGTGAACGCCCTGGGGGCCGTATACCGACATCGCCTTGGCGTGCTCCTTCCCGTGGATCCACAAACCAAACTGGTGAAAGGTGAGCATCTTGGTATTGCCGTCTGGTCCCGCGCTGACTTGCATCCCGTAGGGCGAGTAGTGGGCAACCTTGCTCCCTTCTTCCCAGAACTCGATGCCGCCCGTCGTCAGATAGAGTCGGCGGCCCTGCTCGTCTCTGACCTCCAGGCCGTCGGGCCAGCTCGCAATCTGCTTGGAAAGTGAATTCGACTGCGGAACAGGTCGCTCGCGGTTGCCCGCGACCGCCAGGATCGCCACGAAGAAAAGCAGCAGGGTGAGGGCCGCGTTCCAAAGGATCAGCAGTCTGATCTTCGCTTCGGCGTTCATGGCGCAGGCTCCCGGGTGGTTCGAGTTTGGGGTTAACACAGCGAGTCGAACAGCTTCATTAGCAGGATCATCGCCGCGGTTTTGGGTCGGACAGGAATACCAGACCTACCTAGTCAGCCGCAGTTGACATTGTACGAAGAAGTCGTACAAAATGATAGGATAGTAGTGGCTGTATGCAACCCAGAGGAGCAAGTCATCGAGGAACGGGGTGCGAACCTTCAACGTCAGTACCATTCGCCGCTGGCAAGCGCGGCATGCCGACGCTCGTGAATCCCTACGGAGTTGGTACCAAGTCGCACGATCGGCTCAGTGGCGCAGTTTGGCCGACGTGAGGCAACAGTACGCCTCGGCGGATCAGGTCGGTTCCTGCTTGGTGTTCAACATCAAAGGTAATCAGTATCGCCTGATTTGCGGCGTAATATACGCCTCGTCCGATCACGGAGGATTCCTCTACTTGAAGCACTTTCTAACGCACGCGGAATACGACAAACAAGCTTGGAAGGGAGACTGTCAACATGATTAGGTACGCCGCGTTGCTGGCAGAGCATCAGCCCAAGGCCGTCCGCAGCGAACGGGAATATCGGCGGATGCTCTCGATCGCCGAGTCCCTCACGCGCCCCAACGCCAGCAAGGCGGAGATTCAATTGCTCGATCTGGTTGGTGATTTGATCGAGAAGTACGAAGCCGAGCAGTTCCCCATCCCCGCAGCGGAACCGGGCCAGGTGCTGGAACACCTGATCGCAAGTCGCGAGATTTCGCGATCGGAGTTCGCCAGGGAAGTAGGGGTGTCGCGCCAGCTCGTCACGGATATCATCAAAGGTCGCAGCGGCATCAAGCTGGAGCAGATGCGCAAGTTCGCTGCCTTCTTTGGCGTGCAGCCGGCGGTGTTCGTGCCGAGAAGCTGATCTATTGCCCAAGGCAAGACCGTAATGGATGCCGCTTTCACATCTACAGCACGCCGCGCAATCCGCAGAACCATGCGAAGGATATCCACCGTCACGTCGACGCCTGCCCGCACTAGTCGTCAAGTAGAACCTCAAGGAGCCAACCATGTCTCGGGCTGAATACTCCTTCACGCTCATCCTCGGATCACAGCCGGAAATGACCGAAGCAGTGGCCGACGCCCTTTACGCCGCCGGTTGCGATGACGGATCGATCGCCGCCAGCGGCGGCGTAGCACGCATTTACTTCCACCGCGTTGCCGATACGTTAGGCCAGGCGATCGCCAGCGCCATTCAGAATGTCGAGACGGCCGGCTGCCAAGTCGTTCGGCTGGAATTGGACGCCGGCGAGTTGACGCAATTGGAAGGTTTCGAACATGCCGCGTAGTATTTCCGCGCCGACGCCCTACGCATCACAAGTGGCCGCCAGACTGCGTGAACTGCGACTATCAGCCGGCTGCTGGTCGATGCGAGATTTGCAACAGCGGCTTGCCGCTTTGGGACGCGACATACCAACGCCCACGCTCTACGCCTACGAACGGGGCAAGGCAGGGGGCAGGGTTGATCTGCCCATCGAACTCGCTCCATTGATGTCTGCGGTGTTCGGCTTCGAGCGACCGGGCGACTGGCTTCCTCAACGTTGAGGCATTCGCTGCCGGCCGGGCGGATCGCAGCGAAACACGGGGCCATTCACTTTCTAGTGCATGTGCGATACGACAAACAAGCGTGGCGGACGCAGCCAGCGTCCGCGGGGCGTCGTAAGGCGGCCCTCCGAGGCCGCCGGCCAATAACGCGGACGCTGGCAGCGTCCGCGACATGCTTGGCCGCGAATGCACCAGTGCCGAAGGTGGGAATCGAACCCACACTCTCTTGCGAGAACTGGATTTTGAATCCAGCGCGTCTGCCAATTCCGCCACTTCGGCAATTCGGAACGCAAGTGCCGCCGTCGCGGCCCCTCGCTCGTTGGCAATCTTAAAGTGTACGACGCCAACCGGCGTCGTCAATCCCTGGACGCCGCCTGGCTCGCCATGGTTCGCCGCTGGAGCGGAACTTTTCTGCTCAGATGCTAACGCGGCCGCACAAATCGCGTTATGATGCTCTTGTCACTCGAACATCTCGAATATGGCGAGTCTGGCATGCGAACCTTGATTAAACACGCCCATTGCCTGCTGCCCCGTGAGACCGTCGTGGCCGACGTGCTGCTGGAAGGCGGCAAAATCGCCCGCGTCGGCGCGCCGGTAGGGACCGACTCCGATGAAGTGGTCGACGCCCGCGGCCGTTATCTGCTGCCGGGGGTGATCGACGACCAGGTCCATTTTCGTGAACCGGGACTCACCCATAAGGAAGACCTCCGTACCGCCTCGCGGGCTTGCGCGGCCGGCGGCGTGACCAGTTTTCTCGAAATGCCCAACACGGTCCCCAACGCTACCACGCAACAGCGGTTGGAGGAGAAGCTGGCGTTGGCCGCCGAGAAGTCGCTGGTCAATTACGGATTCTACATCGGCGCCACGCCCGACAACATCGAGCAGTTGCGCCACGCCCGCCGCACGCCCGGCATCAAGATCTTCATCGGTTCCAGCACGGGCGATCTGCTCGTCGACCAGCAAGAGACATTGGAGCGGATCTTCGCTGAAACGACGCTGCCGCTCACAGCTCATTGCGAGGACGAAGCCACCGTGCGGGCCAATTGCGACAAGTTCGCGGGCGAAACCGATATCCGCGTCCATTCCAAGATTCGCGATCACGCCGCCGCCCGGATCGCCACCAGCCGCGCGATCGAGCTGGCCAAGCGCCACGGGCATCGGTTTCATGTGTTGCACGTTTCAACCGCCGACGAAATCCCTCTGATTGCCAACCACCGGCGGCTGATTACCGCGGAAGTCTGCCCGCATCATCTGTTTTTCAACGTCGAGGATTATCCGCGGCTGGGCGCGCGGATTCAGATGAACCCCTCGATCAAGACCGCCGCCGACAACGCCGCGCTCTGGCAAGCGCTCGCCGACGGCACGATTCCCGTCGTCGCCACCGACCACGCGCCGCACACGCTGGCAGAGAAACAGCAACCGTACCCCGCCAGTCCCTCCGGTTTGCCGGCCGTCGAAAACTCGCTCGCCCTAATGCTCGACGCT
>JBGTJT010000668.1:0-4367 GCA_041744995.1 Pirellulales bacterium
GCTTGCGCTTCGAGCTTGTATTGGCGGCGGTGCAAGCCTCAAGCCTCACGCCTCAAGCCTCAAGCCTCCCCCGGCGTCACGCTGATCGAGTTGCTGATCGTGGTGTTTATCCTTTCGCTGCTGATGGCGGCGGCCATTCCGGTCGTGCGGCCGGCGATGGAGACGAGCACCTTGCGCGAGGCCACGCGGAGCGTGGCGACCATGCTCGGCACGGCCAAGGCTCGCGCGCAGGAGACCGGTCGGCCGCATGGCGTGCTGTTCGAGCCGATGGCCAACCGCCCCGCCGGCTGCTATACGCTGTTCTACGCCTACCAACCGCCCCCCTATGCCGGAGACAGCATCAACTCGCGGATCGTGATCGCCGAAGGTGGCGGGGCCAACGAGCGAACCATCAGTTTCCCCAGCGGCGACGCCTGGAACGTGATCGTGCGGCCGGGCGATGAACTGAAGCTCAACTTTCGCGGGCATCGCTGGCGATTGACCAACATCAACGGCAACACGGTCACCTTTGCCAGCGACACGACCAGTGCTCCGCCGCCGATAACGCCGGCCGGCGGCGTGCCGTTTCAGTTTTATCGACGCCCGGTCAAGGCCAGCGGCTCGCCGGTGCAATTGCCGGGCGTGATGGTGGTCGACCTGTCGTATAGCGGACTCGGCGATGGGCGCTTTCCTTTAGGCACCGGCAACACCCAGCCGATCACGCTGATGTTCGGACCGAACGGCCTGCCCAGCCGCGTCTATCACGAGGGCGCGCTGACTGGCCAGTCGGTCACGCAGAACGTCTACTTCCTGATCGGCACGCCCGACAAACTGGGGGACGAGAACCTGGCGGCCTTGGAGAATATGTGGGTGGGAGTCGTCGGCCAGACCGGCTTGATCGTCACGGCCGAGAACGCCGCCGGAGCGAATCTCGCCGAACGTCGCCAATACGTCAGCAGCGGGCAAAGCATGGTGGGAGGGTAATATGAGATTGCGAATTGCGAATTGCTTATTGCGTATTGATCGCCGAACAGCCCCGAGATACCGTCAAGTTTGGTCGTCGCGTAATCCGAATGCGGGATGCAGTTCCGCAACGGGTTCTCCCTGCGCTGCGCGCTCCACCCGCTTGCGTTGCAATACGCAATACGCAATACGCGATACGCAATCCCAAGGCATCATCCTGCTTGAGGTGCTCATCTCGATCTTCGTCCTCGCCGTGGGTCTGTTGAGCGTGGCGGCGTTGATGCCGCTGGCCAATCATGAGGTGGAGCAAGGGCAACGGATGGAGAAAGTGGTGGTCGTCGGCGACTGGGCGATCAGCACCATGGAAGCGGCTGGCGCGTTCGATCCCAGCCGCTGGGTGATGCCCGACGGGAGGCCGTTCGATTGCATCGGACTAGTCTCCGGCCGGCGGCTGATCATTCGGGCCAGCGGCGGTTCCACTACGAGCGTGGTGGCGGACGACACGACCGGGTTGGTCGGCGATTACAGTAGTAGTCTCGTGGAGTTTCGGTCCGGTAAGCTGCGCGGCATCAAGCGCCTCGTTCAAGGATACAACGGCGGCACGTTTCAGCTTGACGGCAGCTTGCCCGTCGCGCCGTCGGATGGCGATACCTTCACCGTCAGCAAGCGGCAAGCATTCGCCATCGATCCGCTGTTCATCGCCCAGCATGACGACGACAACAATGCCGCCAATTTTCCCTACAACAATGCCGTCATGCCGCGTGTCACGCTCACCCGCGGCGTAGGCGGCGCGACGCCGATGGATATGGCGATGGCCGACAGCCTCTGCACCTCGACCGACTCGTTGGCCTTCGAGCTGCCGAAGGATACCAGTTTGATGCCGCAACAGTTGATGATCGATTCCGACGGCGACGGCAATCGCGACGACAAGCGGATGTTCAAGGGAGAGTATTCTTATCTGTTGACCGTCGCCCCCTACACGGCCGACGACGGCGGCACGGTTAGCGTTTCGGTCGTGGTGTTCGAGTCGCGCCGCCTGGCCGAGAAGACCAACGAAGCGGTTGTGTTGGGCATCAATTTCGTCGGCGGAGGATACAGCGGGGGCGAAGCGGAACTCGCCCAAGCGACCAACGCCGTGAAGCCGGGGCAATGGATCCTGGTCTCCACGCCCGGCCCTCCGGCGACCCATCGCTGGTACCGGGTGGCGGCGGCCCAGCCGGTGGCGGCCGACGGCAAAACGTACTTATCGCTGGTGGGAGCAGACTGGAACACGGCCGCGGCGCCGACGGCCACCGCGGTGCTGTTCGACGGAGTGGTCGGAGTGTACGAACGCCCGGTGCGGCTCCGCAACCCGCCGATCGGACGTCCCGCGTCGTAATTCCGATTGTGAACAAACGTAGGATGGGACCATTGTCCCGTCCGGACTGGATGATTTTGAGAAACTGAGAAACACGGACGGGGCTGCGGTCCCGTCCTGCCTAGCGCACGGCCCAGGGGGCCATGCTACGGATACGGGCCAGTAACCGGGGCAGACAACTTGTGTTTGAGGGAGTCCGGAAGTTCGACCACGAGATACCAGCACGCAGCGCAAGCAAGTGCATCGGCGGGGGAACACGCGTTCCACGGCCGACGCTTCTTGGAAAACATAGCTTGCCCCTCCGCGGATGCACTCGCTTGCGCGTCGTGCTGGTATGGATATCCCTGAACGCAATGAACACACCTACCAGGTAAACGCCATGAACCGCTTCAATCTCAACGCCTTCCGTCGTCCTCCTTGCCAGCGCCGCGGCGTGTTGCTGCTGATCGTGCTGGTGCTGCTGGTGCTATTCTTGATGCTAGGCGTGTCGTTCATGCTGACGGCCCAGCAATTTCGGGGCGGCTCGGCCAGCGCGGCGAAGGCCAAGGAGTACAAGGACGAGTCGCCCAAGTTGGCCTACAGCGTGCTGCTCGACCTGATCCGCGGCCCCCGAACGCAACACTCGGCGCTGCTGTACCAATCGCTCTTAGAAGACATGTACGGCAACGAGGTCATTCGCGGCACGGCCGGCACGCCGTCGGGGGTGGCGGGCGGACAGATCCACCAGCTCACGGTAACCCCGCACGACGGCCAACCGTTCAGCGACATCACCGATTACTACGGCGGCCGCGTGCTGACGGTGATCGACGGCGCATACGCGGGCCAGAGCCGGCACATCCTCAGCTCTTCCGGCGGCACGTTCTTTGTCGACGCGTTCCAGCATGCCACCGCTCCGCTGACCGAGATTGGCGGCTCGACGATCCTCATCAACGGCCGACCGTTCAGCGGCACCGGCGCCGGCTTCAACCCGAGCAGCGGCAAGAATGACGCCACCGATAGCAACGGCAAGCTGTATTCGCTGTTGATTCACAAGCGGCGGTTTGAGCCGAATGGCGATTACTTCAAGCCGGGCGGGTTGGGCGGATTCAACGAAGACTACGACGCGCCAGACTACAACAATCCGTTTCTCTCCTACACCCCATGGCAGGCCGCCAGCAGCCAGCAGATCAAGCCGTCGTTCCATGATCAGGCCGTCTACCAGTATTTTTTGACCAACGGCGGCGTGAACCAAGCGCTTAAGCGGAAGATCCAGTTCCGCCCGCCGGTGGATGATAATCCCGGCTTTGATGGTTCGAATCCGAACTTCGATCCGGTCAACGGCCCCTGGGACGTCGACAACGACGGCGACATGATCAACGACAGCGTGTGGATCGACCCCGGCCTGCCGGTCATGAAGGCCAGGGACGGCCGCCTGGTGCGAGTGCTCGTGGCCCCCAAGATCGAAAGTCTCGACGGGCGCGTGAATCTCAACACGGCCGGCACGCTGGAGCAGGTGCAGGATGCGTTCTACGAAGGCATATCCGGCCCGTTCCATCAAGGAAACGGTACGGCCACGAATACGACGATCTCGGTCGCCCGCGGCAACGGTTTTGGCCCGGCGGAGATCAACCCGGTATTTATATTGGGCGACAACCAAGGCGAGCTGTTTTCGCTGTTGGCCGGCGCCAATCTGCCGTTCACCGACGAAAACGGCGCCGCGCAGACGATGCCGATCCTGGGCCGTTATGGTGATGATGGGCAGGCCAATCTGGCCAACCGTCGCCCGGGCCTGCCAAATTTCAATGACTATCACAGCCAATTGTCTCATTTTCATCACTTCGGCCACATTCATCGAGACTATGGCGACACGGTCAGTTCCAATTTCGGCCACGACATTCGCGGCATTGGCGCCATAGGACTGGACGCGGCCGGCAATCCATACTTCGACAGTTGGGGGGGCGATGCGGCGCTGGTCGACGACCCCTACGAAATCGACGTGCTGCGGCGGGCCGGCACCTACGCGCACGATAAGTTGTTCACGCCGGGCGAACTGGAAGCGGTGCTGCGGCACGCCGACGCCGACGCCGGC
>JBGTJT010000669.1:0-16988 GCA_041744995.1 Pirellulales bacterium
AGCTTGCGGAGTCCGACGCCCAACACGCCGCGGCCCAACAAGCGGGCGGCGAACTCGCCGCGCAGCTTGCCGGCCAAGCACAGGTCGGCGACCCGCAAGTCCGTGCCGCGTTGGATGAAGCGAGCCGACTGAGTGGCCAAGCCGGTCAGCCGGCGGATCACGGGTACATTCCGGCGAATGCCAACGAAACCGTCCGGCAGCTCGCCGGCCTGCCGCCAGGCGAAGGCAGCGGAGGCAATTCCGATCAACAGCCGCCGGCCGATTCCCAAAACGGCATGCCAGGCGAAGGAGGCGAACCTAATCCGCAAGGTCAACCCAACCAGCCCGGCCAGCCAGGTAGCGGCCAGCCAGGCAGCGGGGAACCAGGAAGCGGTGAACCGACGGAGTCTCAGAGCGGCAATCAACAAGGCGATCCTACAGGCGAACCGCAAACCGGCGAGAATCAAGGCGGCGAAAATCAAGGCGGCGCTGCCTCGCCGCCAGGAGAGCGAGGTAGCGAGGAATTCCGACGTCGCGCAGTCGAACGCACGGCGCCATGGCTGCTCAAACTGCCGCCGGAAGTGCGCGAATCGATCCGCGCCGCTGCCAGCGAACCCCCGCCCCCCGGTTACGAGGATCGCTTACAACGTTATTTTGAAAGCTTGGAGTGATGAGGCGTCAGGCTTGAGGCTTGAGGCTTGAGGCTTGAGGAAACCAGAATCCTGACCGCTGAATCCTGACCCCTGAAACCTAGAACTTTCATGCACCAAGTTCAATCGCCCGACGACGTCGCCGCCGTCAAGAAATGCGAGCACGCCTACAACACGCTCCGCGACGAGCTGGCCAAGGTCATCGTCGGGCAGGACCACGTGATTGAGCAGGTGCTGATTGCGATTTTCTCTCGGGGCCACGCGCTGCTCGAAGGGGTGCCGGGCCTGGCCAAGACGCTGCTGGTCTCCTCGATCGCCGGCGCCTTGCAGTTATCCTTTCGCCGCATCCAGTTCACGCCCGACCTGATGCCCAGCGACGTGACCGGCACCGAGGTGATTCAGGAAGACGTCGAAACAGGCCACCGCCGCTACGAGTTTCTGCCCGGCCCGATCTTCGCCAACCTGCTGCTGGCCGACGAAATCAACCGCACGCCGCCCAAAACGCAGGCGGCGATGCTCGAGGCGATGCAGGAGCGTCAGGTCTCGGCCGGCGGCACGGTCCACCAGTTGCCGGCGCCGTTCTTCGTGCTGGCCACGCAGAATCCGCTCGACCAGGAAGGAACCTACCCGCTGCCGGAGGCGCAGCTCGATCGGTTCCTGCTGTACATCACGGTCGACTATCCCAGCGGCTCGGAGGAATGGGAGATCGCCCGGCGGATCACGACCAGCGAGATCGGCACAATCCAGCCGACGCTCTCGGGTGACGACATCCTGGAGATCCAGGGACTGGTCCGCCGCGTGCCGGTCAGCGACCAGGTGCTCGGCTACGCCTGGGCGCTGGTGCGGGCCTCCCGCCCCAACACGCCGGAGGCCCCGGACTTCGTCAACCAATGGGTAAGCTGGGGCGCCGGCCCCCGCGGCCTGCTCACCCTGATCACCGCCGCCAAAGCCCGGGCGGTACTCTACGGCCGCTACCACGCCACCATCGAAGACATCCAGGCGGTCGCTAAAGCGGGACTGCGGCACCGCATCGCCGGCAACTACGCGGCGCAAGCGGCGAACATCACCAGCACGAACCTGGTCGAACAGTTGCTGGAAGCGATTCCGGCCGATGTGAAGTACGAGCGGCCTGCTTCGTGAGGGTATAATGAGTTGCGTGACTAGCACCCTATATCGCGGAGGTAAGTAAGAATGTCTATGACAATCCAAGAGCTAGACGGTTTTCATAGCTATGCTCGGCAACGCGTTCAGGAAAGCGAAGGCAACATTTCGTTGGATGAGCTTGTGCTGGAATGGATGGACGTACCCCATCGAGACGACATCAACGCATCGATCCGCCGAGGGTTGGAGGATATTGAGGCAGGGAAGGGCCGACCGGCAAGAGAATTCCTTGAAGAACTGCGTCAACGATACAGCTCGACAGACTCATGAGGTACAAAGTCATTCTGCTTCCCGAGGCCCTTGCCGATATCGAGGAAATTTACGAATGGCTCCATGAGCGTTCTTCCGAGGGCGCCAACGCGTGGCACGATGCGTGCATGCAGGCCGTAGATGCCTTGGAGCAAAGTCCGGAAGTTTTCGGTCGTGCTCCCGAAGGACGCGACCGGGAGGAGTCGATTCGTCAGAAGTTCTTTCGAACTCGGCGTGGTCGCCTGTACCGCATGATCTATGTTGTCCGAGAGTACGTTGTATACGTATTGCGAGTTCGCGGACCGGGACAGGCACTAATGAACGATCCTGACCTACAACTGCCGCCAGAACCGGACAAGGATGATTGGTAACAAGGGCACGGACAAGATGATGGTTAATGTTTTGGATAGACGCGACCATGCTGTCGACGAGATCGCCTCAGCACTGGAGGCGTATGAATCTTCGCACGCAGATGCGGAATGTTCAGTCTATCGGTACAATCCTGCGGCAATTCGCATCAGAATTGTCGACCAGTCGTTTCGCGGTCTGTCCAAGGGTGATCGGCATGATTACGCGTGGGGGTTTTTGCGCAGCCTCTCGGAAGACACGACGTCACAAATCTCGGTGCTGCTATGCCTTGAACCCGGTGAGAAATCGATGATGGAGACGGAGTTTGATAACCCATCCCGATCACTGATTTAGCAAATCGAGAGGGTCGCAGTCCCTCCCAAAGGAGAAACAGGATGACACGCTCGTTTCAGTGCCGGTTTACAGTGGCTGCCACACTCATGCTGACGGGTGTTGTCCCAGGCTCCGCTCAAGCCGACGAGCCGACGGATCGCCCTGTCGCTGTACAACCAGATTTGACCGCCCAGGTGCATTACGAACGGAGCCGAGCAGAGTTTCTTCAAGGCGTCGCAGCGCGGGATCGGGACCATCATGGGATGCGCGCCGCGCGCCTGTTTTCGCAAGCCGCCGAATCGGCTCGACTGGCGGAAGACGGTCCGCTGTCCGGCGCTCTGCAACTGGCCGCCCAACAGGCGATGCAGCATTTGGAACGCACGTTTGCACACGGGAAAAGCCTGGATGGTGTTCAGTTCTCACCCGACAAGTCGCACTTCCTGTCGTGGGACCGATCCGGATTGGTTCGGCTGTGGGAGATCTCAACCGACAAGGAACTCGCTTCGTTTCAGTGCGGTTCGGGACTGACAGGCGTCGCCTTTGATCCAGAAGCCAAACACTTTCTGTCCTGGGGGTCGTCCGACAAGCTGCGGCTTTGGGATATAACGAAGTCAGAGCCAATCCAAGAGTATGCTGCGAAGGAACCCATCCTGGGCGCTACGTTCGGCAACAAGGGCGAGCAGGTGTTCGCGTGGGGACGCTCTTACGTGCATCTCTGGGACGTCGCGCAGGGCGAAGCGATGCGGACGTTCGACAAGTCGGAAGATCCAATCAGGGACGTGGCGTTCAGCGAGGATGAAACCCGGGCTTTTGTTCAGCATTTCGAGCAGATTGTGATGTGGGACGTCGAACAGGCCAAGCCCATCCATTGGTATAAAATCAAGAGCGACCTCCACAACCAGAATGGTGCCGCCCGTTTCCTGGCTGCAAATTACGCAAACGACTTCAAGGGCGTCCACGCCGGCTTATGGAAAGTGAAGCACGACGAGCAGAAGGCGACGCGTTCGTACCTGCAACGCACCTCCACGCGCGGCGCAGTGCTAAGCCAAGACCGATCACGAATTATCTCGTGGGATGAATCCAACGTATCGGTATTGTACGAAAATGGAAATCGCGTGGCCGCCCGCCTGCGGCTGGATCACCCTGTCGAAGAAGTTGCCGTTCGTGACGACCGTCGGAGAATCGCCACTCGCACCAGCGACCGGAAGGTGCGGGTGTGGGACGTCGAAAAGGAACGTGTTATTTTCACGTTCGCACACTTTGACGACGTCCATTTCATGACCTTCAGCCACGATGGCTCGGGCATCTTTACCTGGAGCCGTGATGGCAACGCCCGGCTGTGGTCTCTCCTGCCTCAGAAACCAGTTCACCGCTTCGCGAACTCCGTGAGCGTTCCCTGGCGCTGGCGGTTCAGCGAAGACATGCAACATCGTATTCGGCTTGAGGACGACACGATCGAGGTGTGGAATTTCTCCCAAGACGAACCAATAAGCACGTTCAAGTCGGATGTCGATGTCTTCTCAGCCGTGATGAATGAACAAGCGACCTACGTCATGACGTGGGGCTGGAACAAACGTAACGACCGCGCTTCGAGCTATCAACTTTGGGACGTTCAACGCAACCGCCTCGTTCGTAAGATTCACGGGCTGTCCGCTCCGGTCGCCATTAACCACGATGGAACGCGTTGCGTGACAACAGTTCTTTCTGGCAGCGCGAGCCCGTTTGTCACAGAGGTCATCCTGTGGGATATTTCGGAGGAGAAGGCCAAACAAATCCATTCCCAACTGCTCGACGGAAACAATCCGGTCGAAATTGAAAACATTGTTTTTGAGGGAGGTGACGGACGGTTCGTGGGTTCTCATTCGTACTTAAGAGCAAACATAGTCGACGTGCGAACCATGGCAGGTAAACAGATTTGGTCGCAGGGCGGGCCAGACGGCAAACAGGGAAAACATCTCTGGATAAATCGCAAGGTCACCAAATCCCTCTCATGGAAAAAGCCAGCCAAGGGCGAATCGCGAGACTCCGCGGTGTTGCTCTGGGAGTTTGCGAAGGCCGAGCCGCTCAAATCATTCCCTCATGAAGAGGAACCCGAAGGGGCAGTCTTTGCCGAGGACGAATCACGCTTTCTCACGTGGACGCGTGAGGGAATCGTCCGGTTTTGGGACGTGGACGAGTCGAAGCCGCTGCGCACGTTTCACTGCGGCGCAGCAACGGCCGGCGCCGCCCTCAACAGCGATGCCACCCGCTTCCTCGTCTGGAGCAACTCGGGCTACCTCGATTCCAGCCCAAGATCCGTTCAAGTGTGGGATATCACCGAAGGTCGACGGATGGGCGAGTTTCGACACAACGCGCCGGTACGCGGAGCGATGTTCCACCCCAACAACGATTTCCTCCTCTCCTGGGGAGACGAATGCACCGTCCGCGTATGGAATATCTTCGCGCCTGAGCCGCTGCTGACTTTTGACCACGATCCCTTCCAAATAGTAGGTGGTTCAAGAAGAGTCGTGAGCCGCTGTGTCTTGGACCAAACCGGCAACCGCATCATCACTCGAGATCAAGAGCGAATCGTCAGGGTCTGGGATCTTCCGCTAATTATCGAACCGAAGTGATTCCGGCGGATGTGAAGTACCACCGGTCCGCTTCCTGAGAAGAAAGACTACCACGAAGGGCGCGAAGGACACGAAGGAAGGCGGTTTTTAGTCGATTTCTTCGTGTCCTTCGTGAACTTCGTGGTAGAACCCACTTATCGCGTGTTGGACAAAACAATACTCGCCGAAACGCTCGTCCTGCACGAGAAGAGCTACGAGCTTCTCAAGTGGGTGGGGCGCAACCTGCAGACTGGCACGCTCGATTTCGGCGTCGCCCATGAGGCCGCCAGCACGGCGGATGCTGCCAAGGAGTGGATTGCCCGGCATTGGCATAACTTGCCTGGCACCGTGCGGCCGAAAAAGCGGCAACTGGGGGCGATTGTACTCCTGTTATTCCAATAATACGCGGCGGTCCGGGCAGTTTGGCACTTTTGAGCCGCGACGGTATACTTATAGCTCATCCCAAAACTTTATGAGTGTCGATGCTACTCCCATTTTTTCTGCGTTGGAGATAGGTTTGGACTTGGGTGCTGAGGGGATCTGCGCCGTGCCGGGGGACGTCCGATGTTGCGTTATAAAGCTGGCTATAAATTCGTTGACGGCGGCGTTCATGCGCAGGTCGTCGACTTTCCCGCTGCCATAACCTGCGCCTCAGAACTGACGGAGGCGCGGCGATTACTAACCGCGGCCTTGCTCGACGTCGCTGAGACGCGGTTGGAACTTGGCCAGTCGCTGCCGATGCCGAATCCCCATGCCACGGATCCCGAAATGGATTTCGAGGAGCCGATCTATCTCCATTTAAGCGCCAGCAGCGAAATCGAACAAACTCCAGCCGGAGAGATCGCTACGTGAAGCGAAAGGATCTCGTGAAACACCTTCGCGAGCATGGCTGCGAACTCTTGCGCGAGGGTCGCAGTCACTCAGTATGGTTCAATCCAGCCAACGAACAACAAACTTCCGTACCAAGGCATCGAGAGATCAACGGCTACACTGCTCGCGGGATTTGCCGCCAACTGGGCATTTCGGAACCATGAGAAGGCCCGACAGGCTTAATAGTATGCCGCTCGCAAAGTGCAACGACTCGACGCATTTTCTCACCTGTTTCGGAGAAAATCCATGAGACTGCTTGGTCTGGTTGCCGTGCTCTCCCTTTCCATCCTGGCAGGATCGGCGTCCGCCTCGCGGCCACATTTCGTTATTGATCTTCGCGGCTATGATGTCGAGCTAAAGTTGACCGAGACGATCCCCAATTCGGCCGCCGACCCCAAGCACACGCGCAGATACTCCGCCACCGTCAGCCGAGGCAAGACCTGCACGCTCGACGTCGGCCAGTACTTGCAGGGCGGCGAGTTGCCCCAACCGCAACGGACGGAGATCGCCGCCGAGGCCGGCGCGTGGGAACACGATGAACGGGTTCGCGCCCAGCCGACCAAGCTTGAAGACGCGCCGCACAGCCAGGCGGGACCGACCACCCGCTTCACGGCACTTACCCCCGGCAAATCAACGCTCGTCTACGAGCTGGACGACCGAGACAACGCCGGGCGCAAGAATCTCTCGTCCCCAACGCATGTGGTGTGGCGGTTTGAGGTGGAGTTGACGGTTGAGTGAGGCCGAGGCGAAGTTGCCGCGTTATTCCGCCGCTTCCGGCGCCGCCGTCACCAGCCGGTCCTCCGGCTCCTCCGTCAACACCAACCCCCGAAACCGATACTCTTGCGGCTGATTGTTGCTGTGCAGTTGCAAACCGATCGGCGAGGCTTGAAGGTTTTCCGGCTTGTCCTCGAAGTCGAACACCAGACGGCCATTGGAGACCATTCGGAGGCGGTTGCCGATCACCAGAATCTCAAGCTGGTTCCAGTCGCCGACCTTTTCGGCGCCTTCCGGTTGGAATTGGCCTTTGTGGCCGGCCGGGACGGTGCGGTTGCGGCGGTAGGCGTCCCAGATGCCCCAGTCGTTGCAGCACATCAGCAGCGGGCCCTTGAAGCCGTACTTATTCCCCTTGTCGTCGAACTGCTCGCCTAAGGCGGCAATCGCCGAGTGCATGGTCGAGTAGCCTTTGGCTCGCTTCTGCTTCACTTCCAGCAGCAGGCGGAAGTTGCGGTACTTTCCGTCGGTGAACAGGTAAGTGCTGGTCGGCACGCGGTCCTCGTTGCGGCCGACGATCGCGCCCTCTTCCACGCTCCAGCGACCTTCTTGGCCCTGCCAGCCGCTTAAGTCCTGGCCGTTGAAAAGCGAGACCGGCTTCTCGCTGGCCGGTAGGCGGACGAGCTGCTGATGCGCCCAATCGCTTGAATCACTCACTCGCGATTCGTAGCCCGGCTTGGGGTTGCCTTCTTCGTCGATCTTATCCGCCGCCCACAGGATGCCCCGGGTGACGGCCGCGGTGAACACCGGGTCTTCCCAGGTGGCGTTGCCATGGCCGTAGGTCGTGCCGAACACTCGGGCTTTGCCGAACTGGTTGGTCCAGAAAACGGCATGCTCCACTTTGGATCGCTCGCTCACGGAGGTGGCCAGCGTCTTGGCGCCCGGCCACATCTTGTCGATCACGTACAGTTCATCCTTGGGAGTCTTCCAATCGGCGGGAATGCCGCGCATCGTGGGGTGCTCCGGGTCGGTCACCTTTACGGGATAATTTGCCTGATGCTCGTGCCGGCTGCTGGTCACGCCCAGAAACTCCCGCCAGTCGTCGATCTCCGCAGCGCGGTAGGTATGCATGGCGCAATGGATAACGACCGCCGGCGCGCCGGCCTTATGAGCTTCGGTAATCTTGCGGATGTATTCCGGATCTTTCGTGTTGGCGAAGCATTCGTTGTGGACCACCACGTCGTACGGCTTGGCCCAGTCGGGATCGCTGTACAGTTCGATCTCGCCTTCGGTCCCCGTTCGCGGATCGTGCAGCACGGTCCATTCGATGTTCGCCAGCTTGGCCGACTCCGCCGCAAGTTGCTTGGCTTGAAAGGCATAGTCGTGGCAGCAGCCGCCGGTAATCAGCAACGCCCGGATCGGCGGCGCCGGCTCAGCGGCGGGAAGGGGCGCGGCGGTTGCCATGACAAGTAAACCGGCGACGATTGTGACAACTCGCTTCATTGGGAGTATCTCCGTGATGTTAATGGTAAGCGTGCTTTGTTTGTTATCCGTTTGCCGCTACTTGGCCTGGCCTTGTCGGGCGACTGCCTCGGCGGCGGCTGCCGCGGCTGCTTCGTCGCCGAGATAGCCCTTTTCGACCACGCGCAACTGGTCGTCGAACTCGTACAGCAGCGGAATGCCGGTGGGGATGTTCAATTGCGTGATCTCGTCGTCGCTAATGCCGTCAAGATGCTTGACCAACGCCCGCAGGCTGTTGCCGTGCGCGGCGATCAGCACATTCTCGCCGCGAGCCAACAGCGGCACAACGTTCGTCTCGTAGTAAGGCAACGCCCGTTCCAGTGTCAGCTTGAGCGATTCGGTAGCGGGCAATTGCTGTGGGCTGAGGCCCGCATAACGCAGGTCGTGTCCCGGATGCCGTTCGTCGCTCGGTTCCAATGGAGGCGGAGCAATGTCGTAGCTGCGTCGCCAGATGTGAACTTGCTCATCCCCATGTTGGGCAGCGGTCTCGGCCTTGTTCAATCCCTGCAGGGCGCCGTAATGCCGTTCGTTCAGTTCCCACGCCCTGGTAACCGGCAGCCACATGCGATCCATCTCGTCCAGTGCAATCCACAGCGTGCGTATCGCCCGCTTCAGCACGGAAGTGAAGGTAGCGGCAAACTCGATCTTTTGATCCTTCAGCAATTTGCCGGCCGCGGCGGCTTCCTGGCGTCCCAGATCGGTCAAATCGACGTCGGTCCAGCCGGTAAACCGGTTGTCCAGATTCCACTGACTCTGTCCGTGACGTAGCAAAACAAGTTTCACACCCATTTGAAGTTTCTCACAAAAGCTAAAGGGACATTCTTTCAGTCTAGGTACATGCTCTTATTCGTACTCGTACTCGCGGCCCCACGCGCGACTGTTGCTATTCGGATTAAGATTATGATTAAGAGTATGATTAAGATTAAGAGAAAAAGGGCGACGGTTTTTTCACATTAGCCGCGGAAAGCGTACATCGGTAGTCCCGCCACGGGCGTCTCGCAGACGAACAGGCCGCCGGCCAGCGGCTGGGCGGCGCTTCGTTCTTCGTCGAGCCTGCCGGCGGTGGTGATGTACAGATGCTTCAGTTCCGGACCACCGAAGCAACAGGAGGTAACCAGCTCACACGGCAGGTGAATTTCGGCCAGCCGCTCGCCCGACTTGGGATTCCACCGCACCACGCGCTTGCCGCCCCACATGCCGGTCCACAGCATCCCCTCCGCATCGATCTCCATGCCGTCGGGCTTGCCGATCCCCAGCGACTCGGGCACGTGGACGATCGTCCGCCGGTTGGCGAGCTTGCCTTTATCGCCGTCGAAATCGAAGGCGTCGATCCGCCGCGTCGACGAGTCGATGTAGTAAAATATGTCGCCGGCGGGATTCCAGCACAATCCGTTGCTGACGGTCACCCCCTCTACCATCTTATGCACGGAAAGGTCGTGATCGATCCGATACAACGCACACTCCGGCACTCGCGAATCGGCCATCGTGCCCGCCCACAGGCGACCGCGGGCGTCGCACTTGCCGTCGTTGAAGCGGACCTCCTCGTGCGGCTCCGGATCGGCGAACACTTCATAGCCGCCGCCGGCCGGATCGAACCGCGCCAAGCCGTCGCGGGTGCCGACAATGTAGTCGCCCGTCAGGGTCCGGGCGGCGAAACCGACCTCGCAGGGCAAGGTCCACGACTCGTTGTTGCCGCTCGCCGGATTGTACCGATAGAGTGTGGCCCGGTCGATGTCGACCCAGGTGAGCAATTCCCGCGACGCGTCCCATGTCGGCCCTTCGCCGCAAATAGCCTTGATATCCAGCACGCAGCGCGCTTCGAGTTGTTCCATGACAAAAACATTACTACAAGAGTGGGAGTTGTGGGAAAACGCGTCAGCCGATATCCTGGGCTGCCAAGCGACCGACTTACTAAGATACCAAAAGTTACAGTCCGCCAGTAGCCTCTTTTCAGGATCGCCCCATGTCCGCCCCCTACGCTAGTGAACTGCAAGTCGCGATATCCGCGGTACGCCAGGCGGCACGTCTCTGCGTGGAGGTGCAGCGGGATCTGCTCGACGCAACAATGGAAAAACGCGACCGCAGCCCGGTCACCGTCGCCGACTTCGGCTCGCAGGCGGTGATCTGCCGAGAACTGCAGGCGGCATTTCCCAACGATCCGGTCATTGCCGAGGAAGACAGCGCCGCACTGCGACAAGCCGACCAGGAGACGTTGCTCAACCGCATGCTCGGCCACGTCCGCGACGTGGTCGGCGAGGCAGCGGCCGAGGAGGTGCTCGGCTGGATCGACGTCGGCGGCGGACGCGACTACACCGATCGCTTCTGGACGCTCGACCCGATCGACGGCACCAAGGGCTTTCTTCGCGGCGAACAGTATGCAGTCGCCCTGGCGTTGATCGAAAACGGCAAGCCGGTCGTCGCGGCGCTGGCCTGTCCGAACCTGGCGATTGGCGGCATCGAACAACCGGCCGACGGCGGGTCGTTGTACTTTGCCGCCCGCGGCCAAGGAACTTACGTTACCAGTTGCAAATCGGGGGACGAAAAGCGGCCGATCCATGTATCCGAAATCGGCGATCCGACCGGAGCCAGCTTCTGCGAGTCGGTCGAGAGCGGCCACAGCGATCAGGATCTATCTCAGCAGATTGCCGCTCGGCTGGGCATCGGCCGGCCGCCGGCACGGATCGACAGCCAGTGCAAGTACGCGGTCGTCGCTCGCGGCGAGGCGGACGTCTACCTGCGGTTGCCGACGCGCAAGGACTATTATGAAAAGATATGGGATCATGCGGCCGGCTATCTGGTAGTCAACGAAGCGGGCGGCCGAGCGACCGACGTCCACGGCCGGGAACTCAACTTTGCCCTCGGCTCGCAACTGCAAGAAAACGCCGGCGTGCTGGTAACCAACGCCGCGCTGCACGATGCGGTATTGGCGGCGTTGGCCGAAGCATACGGAGATGCTTTGTAGATAAGTCAAAGTAGCATGGCCCCCTGGGCCGTGCGTTTCTTGATAATAGTAAAGCTCGGCCACGTTGAACCACACTTTTCGCGGTGACTCGCCAACGCTGGGAAACTTGAACGTGCGTCAAGCTCTTTCGCAATTAAAGAAAGCTCCCCTCCAAGAGTGATTGCACATGCTAGTGAAAATTCATCATTTCTGGCAGGCGATGCAGTCGAGCTTCTGGGTCGTGCCGGCCCTGATGGTGCTCGGCGCCGTGGGACTTGCCGGCGCATTGATCGCCGTGGAAGCGACGATGGAACTGTCGTCCATCAATGAATGGCCGCTTTTGTTCGGCGCTGGAGCATCCGGGGCGCGGGGCCTGCTAACCGCCGTCGCCAGTTCGATGATTACGGTGGCGGGAGTGGTCTTCTCGATCACCATCGTGGCTCTATCGCTGACGTCGAGCCAGTACACGTCGCGAGTGCTGCGCAACTTCATGAGCGACCGCAACAACCAGATCGTACTGGGGGTGTTTGTCGGTATTTTTGCCTACTGCCTCGTCGTCCTGCGGGTGATTCGCGAAGGAGAAGATGACTCCTTTGTGCCCTCACTAGCCGTTTTGGGAGGTTTGATCCTGGCTTTCATCGGAATCGGCTATTTGATTTTCTTCATCCATTACATTTCGATGTCCATTCAAGCGGCGAGCATTATCTCCAACGCGGCCCGTGAAACGATCCACGCCGTGGATCACTTGTTCCCCACGGAACTGGGTGACGACGTGGATGAAGAGGCGGAGGGACGTGTCACAACACTGCTCGAACGGCAATCGTGGACTTCTATTCCAGCTCCCAAAACGGGTTACATCGAAAGCGTCGACGGCGAGGCGATGCTGTCCTTGGCCCGCAAGCGGGAGATCATCGTCCGGATGGAACGAGGCATCGGTGAGTTTGTTGTCGAGGGAACGCCGCTGGTATCCGTCGCCGGGCAAATCGAACTAGACGAAGACGAGGCCCGCGCATTGGCGAACGCCTACGTCATCAGTCATCAGCGGACGGTGCAACAGGACGCCTCCTTTGGAATTCGGCAGATCGTGGACATCGCCTTGAAGGCGCTGTCGCCGGGCGTCAACGACACGACCACGGCGGTGACGTGCGTGGATTATCTGGCGGCGATTCTGGTGCGCCTTGCTTCGCGGCGGATTGGCGGCGAACATCGCATGGAGGATGGGATCTTGCGGCTGATTGCCCGTGGTCCCAGCTTTCCGAGCCTGCTGGGGGAAGCATTCGATCAAATACGGCAAAACGCAGAAGGCAATGTCGCGATCCTGGCGCGGATGCTGGAATCCTTGGAAACGGTCGCCGGCAAAACCGCCAACTTTCGACGTCGGCAAGCCATTCGGCAACAAGCCGACTTGATAGCCGCCGTCGCCGAGCGCACGATCGTATCGCCGCACGATCGCATGGGCGTTGACGCTTCCCGCGCGCGGCTGACCAACATTCTTCAGCAACCCGTTCGTTCGGCAAGTTGACGAACAACAAAAGCACCCCGGGCCAGCATTGCCGATCCGGGGTGCTTGTCGTTGACTGGGGCGAAGAGCGTAATTCGCTATTCCGCCTGCTTCTCTTTCTTCTCGCGCTTCTTTTCGCCCTGCTTTTTCGGCTTGGCTTGCTTGTCGTCGTTCTTCTTCTTGGGAGCGATCGCCGCCCGTTGCTCGTCGGTCAGCACTTCGCTCACCGCCTTCGTGGCGTCGGTCATCAGCTTTTTCATCTCCGCTTGGGCCTGCTTGGCGGCTTCCTGTTGCTTGTCGGAAAGTTTGACGGCCGCTTGCACTGCTTCGCGCAGTTCCTTGCCGCTTTTGCCGTCCGCCTTAGCCTGTTGCAGGGCGGACTTACGGGCGGACTTTTGCTCGTCGGTTAGCTGCACGCCAGCGTTCTTCCGGGCGTTCGCCAATTTGCCGGCGTATTCCGCGTTGATCGCCGCCAGTTTTTCCTTCTGCTCGGCCGTCAGTTCGAGCTTTTCCGTCCTTTTCACGGCCGGAATGACCATGGCCTGCTTCTCAGCCTTGTCTTTTTTGGCTCGCTTGCCTTTATCCTGATCGGCCATGACGGGCACGGCGAACAGCATAGCTAGCAACAGGGTAAACGCAGCTTGGGATACTCGTCTCATCTTCGTGGGTCTCCAAAAGAAGTGGGGGGCGCGTCGTCGATGCCCTGGTACGCCGAACGCAAACAAATACCGGTATACGCCACAAGCGCAGGGCCGGTCGAAAGCTCAAGGGGTTCTGTTCTGTAGTAGTCTCTCCAATTCGCGTTCGATTGCCTTCTCACGATTAGCTTCCAGTTTGCGGAGCGCCTCGGTTAGCCGTTCGGCTCGCTGTTCGGCGCGATCTCGTTCGAGTTCAACCAGCGCCGTGCGAGCGTCGTGGCGCGCCCGCAGTTCGCGAGTCAACTCCGCTCGCAATTTTTCGTCCTCGCCCATTGAGAGTCGCGCCGAGATCAATTGAATTCGCGACTCCGCGCGCCATTTGCGAAGTTCCCACGTATGACGCAGAGAATCGCGTTCGCTCGACTCCATCAGTCGGCGGCTGTCGCGATACAACTGCCGTATCGCCTGATCGTAGCTAGCCGTGTCGCGCTTTTTCAAATGCGCCAGCAAGCGAGCCAATTCGGAATGATGTTGTTCGACGAAAGCAATCGCCTCCGCCTCGCGGTCCTCCGCGATTGGGTGCGCGGGCCGCCGCGGTTTAGCTGAATTGGAGGCGTTCCGCTGCACATTTGCTCTATTCGGCACAAGCTGCTGCTCGACAGCCGGCGGTGCCGCGTCGTTAGACGACCAGGCAGTCGCGCAGAGCAATAGAACTGTCAAGAGGCTCGCCAACCCCTTTGCCATCCTCATAGATCATTCTCCGTTTCGGAATCGACGTCGGTCCGCACGGCGGCCATCATCCACTGCGGCGGCAACAACGTGCTTTCGTCGCCTTCGGCGGTGAACGCCGCGAATTCGTCGTCCAACTCAAATGCGGCATACATTTCTGACAAATCCAAGTCCGACTCGTCCGACTGATCCGCCGTGGGTTCATCGGCGCCCGACAAGGCGTTGCTGGTCCACGCCTTGGCCAGACTATCCAATTCGGCTGGCTCGAATCCGGGAACATGCGGACCCTGCCGCACAGAATGGTAGGCAAAAAACGCGGCTAACAAGCAAGCCGCGGCGATCGGAATCAGCCAGGCCACCGGTTGCATCCAACGGCGGCTCGCACGCTGGGGCGCTCTCTCAGCCGCTGGTCGAAGCCGACTTAACGCACACAATAACTCCACCGCATCGGCCACCGCCTCGCGGGCCGCCTGCTGCTCGCCTAGCAACGCCTCGAACTGGTCCACTTCCGCCTCGGACATCTCATCCGAGATGTAGCGAAACGCTTGCCAGTCCAGGTCGCGGTGTGAGTCTTCGTTCATTTTGCTGGAGGGATCAGGGTTCAGGGTTCAGCGGGACTTGGTCTCACGCACCGAACTTTCCGCGTAGTTTGGCTTGTAGTTTTTGTTGCGCTGCCCGCATGCGGGCGAGGGCGGTTCCTAGCGGAATGTCCAACTCGGCGGCGATCACGGCAAAGGTCTTTTCCTCGTATATCCGCATCTCCACGATTCGACGTTGCTCCGCCGGCAGTTCCGCCAAGGCGGCACGAACCGACGCCACCGATTCGGCCTGAAGCAACGACTCGTCGACCGTCGTTTCCGTCGGCTGTCGGCTTCTGGCGATCCATTCTAGCGCCCGGCGATTGACCGAGTCGCGGCGTTTGATCGCCATCGCTTCGTGGTAGGCCACGCGAAACAGCCACGCTTTGCGGGACTCGGACTTCGTCTCGTGCGCCGCCTCGAGTGCCTTGGCGAACGCGGCCTGCAGCACATCGTTGGCCAGTTGCGGGTCGCGGAGCATGCCGACCAGGAACCGGCGCAACGGCTCGCCATGTTCCGCGTAAAGCGAAGCAATGACCGCCGGGTCGATTCTGCCTTCATCCGGCATCCACGTGCCGCTCCCGCCACTTGGCTCGTCACATGCTAGATGACCGACCGCGGGGCGTTATTGAGAAAAAATAGCGAGACCAGGCAAATCTTTTCCCCAAGCAACCGAGCCGGTATACCGCCTACGCCTGTCGCCGCGCAAGCGGTGTTGCCGTAGGCACTTAGTCGCAGCCAGGCGTTGGGCGATTAGCGGTCGTTTCCGTCGGCGTCCTTGACGTCGATCAGCTCGACCAGAAAGTGTAGCGTGGCATTCGGAGGGATCGTACCGCCGGCGCCGCGGGCGCCGTAGCCCAGGTCGGAGGGGATCTCCAACTCGATCAGCCCCCCCTCGCCCACCAACTGCATCCCCTCGGTCCAGCCGCCGATCACTCGGTTGAGCGGAAAACTGGTCGGCTCGCCCCGTTTGTACGAACTGTCGAACTCCCGTCCGTTACTAAGCCAACCCTTGTAATGCACGGTGACCAGGTCGGTCCGTGCGGGCTTTACACCCGTTCCTTCGCGCAAAACGCGATACTTTAGCCCGCTGTTAGTGGTGGTAAACTCCGGAGCGTCCGCGGGAATCACGGGGGGTTTCACTGCGTCGGCCGATCGCAGTCCCAGGACGACGGCAATCAACAGGGCGATCAAAGCGGCGGGAAGATAGGCTTTTGCGGACATCAAACAGCTCCAGGCGTGGCGGGGGCGAAATCGGGCAACGAATAGTATTCAACTCCATCACCTTACGACGGAACCGCTGCATCGTCAACAAGATAGGATAAGCGCCGATTCTGCTGGATATTGCGACCGAGATCAGGTTTAATATGGTTTAGCGTCTTCCCGCCCGAAATCTCACCCGCTCCGGAGCCAGCCTCTATGTCCGTGCCTGCCAAGACTCGATATCTGCTTATTGCTTCCGTGATGCTGCTATTGGGCGTTTCGACGTTGGTCTGCATCGGTGACGAATGGATCAGCGGCATCAAATGGCCAGAGCCGGCCGTGGTTACCCCAGGCAGCGACGGTGGACCGCCGTCGGACGCGATCGTGCTGTTCGACGGCAAGGATCTCTCCCAATGGAACGGAGGCGAAAAGTGGGAGATCGCCGACGGTTTCGCGGTCAGCAAGGGAGGCTCGATCAGCACCAAGCAGGAATTTGGCAGTTGCCAATTGCATCTGGAATGGGCCGCGCCGCCGGAAGTGAAGGGGAGCGGGCAAGGGCGCGGCAATAGCGGTGTGTTTCTATGTGGACGTTACGAGGTGCAGATTCTCGACAGCTATGAGAACGAAACCTACTTCGACGGACAATGCGGCGCCATATACAAGCAACAGCCGCCGGCGGTCAACGCTTGCCGCAAGCCGGGCGAGTGGCAGTCGTACGATATTATTTTCAACGCACCGGAATACTATGCCGAGGGCAAAATGACTCGCCCTGGCACGATCACCGTACTGCACAACGGCGTGTTGATCCAAAACAACTTCGAGCTTCAAGGCTCCACCGCCTGGCACAAACCGCCGTCGTATGAGCCGGGCGGCGACAAAGGCCCGATTTCGCTCCAGTTTCACGGCAACCCGGTTCGCTTCCGCAATATCTGGATACGCGACATCCCCGAAATGAAGCCGCAAGAATCGTAAATCGTGGCCGGGG
>JBGTJT010000670.1:0-2572 GCA_041744995.1 Pirellulales bacterium
GCGCCGGCCGATGCGCCGCACCTGGTGGTGGTCGTGGTGCTCGAACATGGCGGCGGCGGCGAGACGGCCGCGGCGGCAGCCGCGCAGCTACTGTCGCAAGCCGATCGCCTGAAACTACTGCGCAAGGCAAGATCCCCGGCAGGGGGTTAGCGGCAACGTGGCGGATGCTGCCAGCATCCGCAGCGCTGGGTTGAGCTTGCAAGTTTTCTCTGGCGCCGCAGACGCTGGCAGCGTCCGCAACGGCGCAGACGCTGGCAGCGTCTGCCACGTAGCGAATGGTGGGGCAAACTTCGCGCTCGCTTCATGGAAACTAAATCTAAATGCGCGAATCGGCGAATAGAATGTGATGGTGATTAGAAAAGAGGCACTCCCCTACGATGCCGGCGAAGTACACAGCGTCGGCATCGCCCACCCCGAATTGGAACAGAATCGATGCACCAACACGAAATCGTCGACTTGAGTTGGAAGCTGTTCGACGGCCAAATCAACGACCTGGAGCTTGAGCGGTTTGAAACGCTCTGCCTGACCGACGAGAACGCGCTGCGGCATTTCATGGACGTCGTTAAGCTGCACATCGGTTTGTATGAAATCTTCAACCCCCAGCGGGAAACTCTGACGCTGCGTCACGCCGCCAGCTCCGCTTCGCCAGCACGGTCGTGGCGGATGCTGCCAGCCTCCGCGACGTAGCGGAATTCGCCAGAATTCCGAGGCAATCGAGTGGAGCTTCCAGCGGCGCGCATCGGAACTCTACGCGAGTTCCGCTACACCCATCGTTGCGGATGCTGCCAGCATCCGCAGGGGGTTGGCGTTGTCGATCTCCCCCGGCTCCCCTTTTGGCGGCGTTGCTCGTAGAATGGTGCGGTTGTTGGAACGGGGCATTGGGAGAGCACGACGTGGGGCGAGAAGCGAAATCGAAACATCCGCACGGCAGCAGCGGCGACTTGGATCGCGATATGGACGTGCGGCAGGATCTGCTGGAGACGTCGTTGGCGCAGGTGTTCAACGCCCACGACGCGGCCCTGGCCGACGGCGTCGACGAACCGGTCGTGCTGCTGCTCGATTGCGAGGATGAAATCGGCGCGCCGATGGCGCGGCAATGGGAAGGGGACGCCGCCGTCGACGAGGCGCTGCGCAAGTTCGCACGCAAGCAACTGGTGACCACCCTCGCCAGGGCGTTTCCTTTCGCGGACTGTCAGCAGGAACTGTCGGCGGCGTTTCCCTATCTGGCCGGTTCGTTCCAATCTCCTCCGACGGAGGGCTTTCTGGCGATCGTGATTGCCGCCGGCGGCGGCGGCAGCTTCGTCGTACCGTACGACGCCGCGCCGGACGACGAGGCGTGACTTTAGCTATCAGCTATTCCAGCAACATACCAATTGAAACTACGGAATACAGGATACGCATGGACGCTAGCACGCTCATCGCCGCCGGTCCGCCGGTGGCCGAGCCGGTATCGTGGATCTGCGCCGCGGCACCGGATAACAAACCGACCCGCCGCGCATTGCGCTGGGTTTACGTCGACGAGGCGGCGCACGGTAAGGGGGTGTTCGCCCGGCGGCCGATCGCGGCGGAGCAAGTAATCGGACGCATCCAAGGCGCCGTGATCGACGACCCGGACTACACCAGCGACTATTGCATCGAGTTGTTCAAGCACTACACGCTCGAACCGGCGCAACCGTTCTGTTACTTGAACCACAGTTGCGATCCCAATTGCGAACTGGCCTGGGTGAAACGAAAGAACCGCCGCGGCAGAAAATCGATTCGCATCCTGGTCGAGGCGCTTTGCGACATTGAACCTGGCGAACAGTTGACGATCGACTACGCCTGGCCCGTCGAAGCGGCCATCCCCTGCGCCTGCGGCAGCCGCCACTGCCGCGGCTGGATCGTCGACGAAGAAGAGCTAGAGGTGGTGTTGGAAAGCCAATAACCCGGGCCGGCGCTAATACATCACCCATCTCAAGCGTCTATTGGAACCACGGCGGATCCAGCGCGGCCGAAAGGCCGCAACCAACCCTTCTCCCTCTGGGAGAAGGTGGCTGCGCAGCAGACGGATGAGGGGGCGGTGCTGATCAGCGTTGTCCCAAGCAGGCTCGCGAGACAAACCACTATCGTACACTGCCCTCATCCGGCCTTCGGCCACCTTCTCCCAAAGGGAGAAGGGTTTTGCATCAGACGGCTGAAGTGTTACAAAAATCCGAAATCTGAAATCCGAAATCACTCCAACCGCTCGATGACCGCCGTGGCGAACTCCTCGGTCCCAAGATCGCCCCCCAGATCGCGGGTTTTGGCGCCGTCGGACAGGGCCTTGTTGTAGGCCGCCTTGATCTTGTCGGCCGCCGCCTTGCACTCGGCGTCCTTGCGGTTCTCGGCCAGGTAGTTGAGCATCATTACGCCGCTCATCAGCAACGCCAGCGGATTAGCGACGCCCCGGCCGGCGATGTCCGGCGCGCTGCCATGCACCGCCTCGAACACGGCGTCGGAATCGCCGATGTTGGCGCCCGGCACCACGCCCAGGCCGCCGACCAGTCCGGCGCACAGGTCGCTCACCACGTCGCCGTAGAGATTCTCCAGCAGC
>JBGTJT010000671.1:0-5046 GCA_041744995.1 Pirellulales bacterium
GCGCAGTTCCGGCAACTTGCCGCCGGAACTGCGCGGCGATTGGGTTTTGCGGGATGGCAAACCGTTTGCGCCGCTTGGTCCGGCCTACAGCTACTGCCAGCTTTGGTGGCGGCGCTAACCAGTTTAGAGTTGCAGACCCGAGCACCATTGTCACTCAGCAAACTCAACAAACATTGTATCAGTAATGCTCGTAATTACTTGCAACATGCCCAGCCCCGCCGCGATGACAAGCATCCTACGCCCACGTTTGGGGCAAGCTGGCAACTCGCCCCGCGAGCTGGCTGGATTGACGCAATCACGCAAGCGGTACAAACTCAATGTAAAGGAGTTACCCATGCATATCGAAATTCCCGCCCCTCAGGCCGAACGTTTGCAACGTCACGCCACGGCCGCCGGCTATGAGAGCGTCGAAAGCTACGTGATGGAGTTCGTCTTGAATCTTGCTGAGAATCCCACGGCGGCCGAGCTGTTTGCCCCGCTCACTGAGGACGAACTCGCAGCAAGTCTCGCGATGATTGAAAAGGGCATGCAGCAAATCGACGCTGGTGAAGGGCTGACGGTCGACGAGGCACGGCAGCGGTCTCTTGATCGTTTCGAACGCAGTCGCAAATGAAAACCTACCGCGTCATCGTTTCGCCGGATACTGCCGATCAGATTGCCGTTGCCTTCCACCGGAAACACCTAACGGTTTCGCCTGACATCCAGCCTGTCACAACGTGTCATTTATGTCACCTTTTGACCCAAACGGGGGCCCCTGGGTTGTAGGGTGAGCGGCAAGAACTCGCTATACCGGCGCTAATCTTGGGATTGATCCAGGGGCGTGTCACCTTGAGGGGGCGCTGGGTGACACACCTTCCGTGATGGGCCTGATCGGAATGTCGATTATGACGCCCCGCTGGTGTACAATACATCCACATTGATTCACCTTTGCCCCACCCTGGAGCCACACCTCGATGCGACTTGCCACACTCTCCCTGCTGCTTGCTTCCACCCTGTTTGCCGTCACCGCCTGCGCTGCCGAGCCGCCGCAGATCAAGCCGTTGCCGGTAGCCAGCGAACAGGCCTTTCCGAATCTTACGTTCGATCGCGCCCTGCTGCTGACCTACGCCCCGGACGATACCGACCGCATCTTCGTCGGCGAGCAGCGGGGCAAGATCTACGTGTTCGAGAACGACCAGGACGTACAAGAGAAGAAGCTGTTCCTCGATTTCTCCGACCAGGTCACCTACAAGGACACTGAGAACGAAGAGGGATTTCTCGGTCTGGCGTTTCATCCCAAGTACAAGGAGAACGGCGAGTTCTTCGTGTATTACACCACCAGCGACACACCGCACACTTCGGTGGTCTCCCGGTTTACGGTCTCGGCGGACGATCCCAACAAGGCCGACCCGGAGAGCGAAGTGGAGCTAATGCGGATTCCGCAGCCGTTTTGGAATCACAACGGCGGCACGATCGTGTTCGGGCCCGACGGCTATCTCTACATCGCCTTGGGAGACGGCGGCAAGGCGAACGACGCCTTCAAGACCAGTCAGGATCTCTCCTCGCTGCTGGCTACGATTCTGCGGATCGACGTCGACAACAAACAGGGCGAGCTGAACTATGCCATTCCAGCCGACAACCCGTTCGTCGATACCGACGACGCTCGCGGCGAAATTTGGGCCTATGGACTGCGCAACCCGTGGCGGATCGCCTTCGATCCCAAGACGGGCGTGCTGTGGTGCGCGGACGTCGGCCAGGACTTGTGGGAAGAGGTAAACCTAATTGTCAAAGGGGGCAACTACGGCTGGAATCTGCGCGAGGGGATGCACCCGTTCGAGAAAGGGGGCCGGCCGAGCGGTCCGCGCCCCGACTTGATCGATCCGATTTATGAATACCACCATGACGAAGGCAAATCGATCACCGGCGGCAACGTCTACCGCGGCAGCCGCGTGCCGGCTCTGCAAGGCAAGTACCTGCTGGCCGATTATGTGACCGGCTTTCACCGGGCGCTGGACTACGACTACGAAGCGGGCGAACTAAAGGGCGTCTACAGCATCGCCGCCGCCAACAACCAGCCGGTAATGAGCTTCGGCGACGACTCTGCCGGCGAACTCTACTACATGACGACCGAGGGGAAGATTTATCGTTATGTGGCGAAGGAGTAAAAGACCAGGGACTCTGTCGCATTGATTTTGGCTAGACCGATGCGGTTGATGGCGCGTATTTCGCGGCCTGATACGTATCGCGACGTTCAAATTCCCGCTGTATTGCCTGTTTCACCGCCGGTTTGTCGAGGCACCAGCTTGGCCCGACAAAATAGTCCGGCGGGGCCTCGCCGCTGATCCGTTCCACGATCACCTGCGGCGGCAGCAATTCCAAAAAGTCGACCACTGCGCGAATGTAATCGTCTCGTTCCATCAGCGTCACCTCGCCGGCGGCGACCTGGTCGGCCAATGGGGTTTTCTTCACGCAGTAGAGATTGTGGATCTTGACTGCGTCGACGCCGACCCTGGCCAGTTCGCGGGCGGTGGCGAGCATGTCTTCGTGCGATTCGCCCGGTAGACCGAGCATCACATGCGCGCAGATCTCAAACGGCCGGCCGGCGCTCCGCCGCATGGCGTCGAGAAAAGCGTCGTGATGATGCCCGCGGTTCATCCAGTCGAGTGATCGGTCGTGCATTGTCTGCATGCCGTACTCGACGGAGACATAGGCCGATTCGCCCAACTCGCTGAGCAGATCGAGGACGTCGTCGGGCACGCAATCGGGCCGCGTGCCGACCGCCAGGCCAACCACCTGAGGATGGGCGATTGCCTGTTCGTACAGCGGCCGCAACCGTTCGACCGGCGCGTAGGTGTTGGTCGCCGGCTGAAAGTAGGCCAGGAATTGCTCGACCTTGTAGCGCCATTTGAGCCGGCGGATTCCCTCGTCGATTTGGCCGGCGACATTCGTCCGCGGCAGCCGGCGGCTGGGGCTGAAACTGCGATTGTCGCAGAAGACGCAGCCGCCAACGGCGACGGTTCCGTCGACGTTGGGGCACGTAAAACCGGCGTCGATGCTGACTTTCTGCACCCGAGAGCCGAATTTTTGCCTAAGATGGAAGTTATAGGCGAAGTACCGCAGCCCGGCGGCTCGCCAGTCGGCACACTCCGGGCGAATTGACCCTCTGTTTGTCACGGTGTATAAGTGGAGTAGGGTGAGAGTGAAACGGCGCGGTCAGTCGACCCGTGCGTGCGATCCCCGCACCCGCGAGGGCGCTCGCCTATCGCAACTATCCACCAACCGAGGCTCCTCGGCAAGTGCCAACGGCGCAGCGCACCAAAACGTGAAGGAACAGCCGGCATGGACCGAAGCACCTATGGCGAACTCCTCCCGCGTGGCGGAGGCGATTCCATCCCGCTGCTGCGCAAGAATCTCAAGATCGGCCGGCGGGAAAGCTGCGATATCGTGTTGCGCTTCGCCAACGTCTCCGCCCATCACTGTCAACTTACCATTAACGGCGGCTACTGGTACGTGCGGGACCTGGAGAGCCGCAACGGCATCAAGGTCAACGGCATTCGGGTGCAGGAGAAAATTGTGCATCCGGGGGATCAAATCTCGATCGCCAAGCACGTCTACGAAATTCGTTACGCGCCGAGCGATCTCGGCGCGAAAGGCCCGCCTCCGCCGGACGAGCCGGTTTCGGATCTGCTCAATCAATCGCTGCTGCAGCGGGCTGGCCTTGCCAGCGGACGTTCGGCACCGAAGGCGTCCAGCAGGCGATTCGACGTGACCCGCGACGAGCCGGGCAAACTCCGGCAGAAGCGCAATGACGACTGATGGCTAAACGGGACCGCAAAAAGCAGCAAAAGCATCGTCTTGAATTACGCAAGAACGCGCAAACCCGCAGCCGTCAAAGCGACCTGACCCAACGGTTTCGCCAGGACGGCTCCGTCGACGACGTCTCTCCGCATGGCGAACGGGTCAGCGGCAAGGGGCGACTGAGCCGCAAGCGGACAGTGGTCGGTGAACAGGTCGGCGACGAGACGACGGGGTTCTCCGTCTTGCCGGAGATCGACAAGTCCGAGTGCCTGCCAGGCCGCGTGCTCAATGTTCGCGGCTTGACCAGTACGGTGCGGACCGACGACGGGCGGACCTACGAATGCGCCACACGTAGATTGCTGAAGACGCTGAGCATCGACCAGCGCCACGTGGTGGCCGCCGGCGATCGCGTGTGGTTTTTACCCGACGGCGCCGAAGGCCGCATCGAACGGGTCGAGCCGCGCCGCGGCATTCTCAGCCGCACCAGTCGCGGTCGGCAGCATATCATCGTTACCAACGTCGATCAGGTGCTGGTGGTGATGAGCGCCGTGGAGCCGGACCTCAAGCCGCACTTGATCGACCGTTTTCTTATCACCGCCGCCCGCAGCGGCATCACGCCGCTGATCGTGATTACCAAGGTCGACCTGCTCGATCACGCTCCCTTGCAGCCGACGCTGTCGGTGTTCAGTCAGATGGGCTACGATCTGCTGCAGGTCTCGGCCACGACCGGCTTCAACGTCGAGCGCGTGCGGCGGCGCCTGCGCGATCGGGAGAGCGTGGTGGCCGGTCAAAGCGGGGTGGGCAAGTCTTCGCTGCTCAACGCCATCGAGCCAGGCTTGCGCCTGCGGACCAACGAAGTGAGTCTGGAAACGCAAAAAGGCAAGCACACCACCACGACCGCCGAACTGCTGCCGCTCTCCGACGGCGGCTACGTGGTCGACACGCCCGGCATCCGGCAGTTCCAACTATGGGACGTGATCCCCGAGGAAGTGGCCGGCTACTTTCGCGATCTGCGTCCCTACGTCAACTTGTGCCGCTTTCCCGACTGCACGCACATGCATGAGACGGACTGCGCGGTGAAAGACGCGGTTGCCGACGGCCGCCTCGACGCCCGGCGGTATGAGAGCTACTGCCATCTGTTTGAAGGCGACCTGGTTTAAGCCATGCTGCTGAGCTTGCGCAATTGCTTAACGCTGGCCGTGAGCAGCTCGACGGTTTCGTCGATTTCCGCCTCGGTCGTGAATCGGCCCAGGCCGAAGCGAAGGCTGC
>JBGTJT010000672.1:0-17324 GCA_041744995.1 Pirellulales bacterium
AGCAACACCCATGAAAAAAAATGGGTTTACCCTCGTGGAGCTTTTGGTGGTGATCGCCATCATTGGCATCCTGATCGCGCTACTGCTGCCGGCGGTTCAGAGCGCCCGCGAGGCGGCGCGGCGGGTACAGTGCAGCAACAACCTCAAACAACTCGGCTTGGCGCTGCACAATTACCATTTTTCGCACGCTACGCTGCCTGCGGGAGCCTATTGCTCGGATACCAGTGGAGCCTACTGCGAAACCATCTACAATTGCCATACCTGGATTGAGTCGTTACTACCGTTTGTTGAACAGCAGGCGGCCTACAACCGGCTCGACTTCAGCAAGCGCACGCGGGAGTCGCCCAACAAAGAGGTCATCCTCGATTGGCAATTGTCGTCGATGATGTGTCCCTCCGACCCCAATGCCGGGCTGGCATCACACGCAAGATTCTCGCCGAGTGGATGCCCGGAGGGGAGTCACATTGCCGGCGGCTTTAGCTCGCAATCGATGGGCGCTTCGTACTTGCCCAGCGGCGGTCCCGTCGCCCCGAGCAGCAGCCGACCCAGTACGTCGCTTTCCTGGAGCGACCAACGCAACGACCAGATCGGTCTCCGCGCCGGCGCACTTGACGGGGGCGCGCCAGGCATGTTCGCGGCCGGACGCGTTGCTTACTCGTTCAGCAATTGCCGCGACGGACTTAGCAATACGTTCTTGCTCGGCGAAGAGTTGCCTTCCCTGTCACTTCATCACATGCTGTTTCATAGTCATTACAACGTCGGTACCACACATTTCCCGCCAAACTACCACCGTGTATTGGGCGTTAAGAATCAACCATTTCAGTCAGGAGTTTCTGGCGGAATCGGCTTCAAAAGCCAACATCCTGGTGGGCTTCACATGGCGATGGCCGACGGCAGCGTGCGGTTCATCGACGAATCGATCGATTACCGCACTTGGGTGTTTCTCGGCGACAAGGCGGATGGTGAAGTGATCGTGCTGCCGTAGCTGTGGCCGTGACGGGAGGTTGGTTTGACAAATGATTGGTTCATGATGCTTCATTTGCGGAACACCTTGTTCAGTGCCTTCGTGCTGATGGCGAGTTTGGCCTGCACTGGTTGCGGGGACGACCATCCGCACACGGTTACGGTTCAAGGAACGGTCATTTATCAGGGGCAACCGCTGGAAGGCGGGGAGTTGACGTTTCAGCCGTTAATGACAAACACAGACGGACTGCGACGTCCCGCGACGGGCCAAATCGCGACCGATGGGACCTACCAGCTATCGACGTTCTCGCAAGGCGACGGCGCGTTGCCGGGAGAATATCATGTGGCAATCACGAGCCTCGTTGGTCCTGCGCCGATTGAAGTCGTCGATGGCGGTCGGTCCACCCGCGAATCGCGCATCCCGCTAAAATACGGCAACCCGGCTAGCAGCGGCCTGCGAGCGTCGGTGCCGACGGATGCCGGCCAACGCGTTACCGTCGACTTCGATCTGCAGTAGGTCGCGGGAACGCGAACGGTGAAAATACTCAGCCGTGCTCGAAGTGGATGACCAAACTCGTCTTGCCCCTCCGCAATCGGCTGAATCTTGCACGAGTGGTCAGAAGATGAGGTCGGTTATCGCTGAATCGGCAGCTGCTAACTGCAAATGACTGCGTGTCATGCGTCGTCAACGCCATATCCGTTCGTGACACAGGAGGGCCACTCCTGTGCAGGTTTGGATTGACCAAAAACTGCCCATTTCTTTGTCATTTGCCCCGCCACAGCGGGGGCAATTGCCGTCAATCTACGCAGTGACGGTTAGTGGCCAAAAGTAAACCGTCGGGTAACCGCCGACTCACACTCGCGTTAGGTGCGCCGCTCAGCGAAGCAACTGTGAGCGACCCGGGCGAGTTATAACCGGGCAAACTGGAAACTTGCCCAATGTGGCCGAAGCTGCCAGCTTCACCCCCTGGAGAGCCGGTTAGTACCGCTTGATGGGGCAGGGATGCCCGAGGTACTTCCGCTTTTCCGGAAAAATCCCCGGTTTTTTCTATGACTTTTCCATGATTCCGCTAACAAGTACGTGGAAAGCCGTATTTTAGACTCTTTTCCGGGGTTCTCGTTTTGGCCAAGCGGATCAGCGATATCGAATTTGCCGAACTGTTGCGGCTCCATTTTGCCGAACTGTTGCGGCTCCATTATGCGCGCGTGCTGGGCTTCGTGCGGGCGATGGTGCTCGATGCCAACGATGCTCAGGATGTGTTTCAGGAGACGGTGCTGGCGTTGTGGCAGTCGCAGGAATCGTTCGATTCCGAGCGGGAGTTCGGAGCTTGGGCGGTTGGGATCGCGCGGCACAAGATTTTCGATTACTTCAAAAGCCGCCGGCGCGAACAGGCTCATTTCAGCGATGCCATGCTGGAGATCCTGGCGGAAAGGCAATCGCAGCGCTCCGAGGATCTCGATTACCTGCAAGCGCGCGAACGTGCCCTGAAAAGCTGTCTCGAAACGGTTCAGGCATCGCAGCGCGAATTGCTGCGTCGCTGCTATGAAGGGAACGAGTCGGTCGCTGAGGTGGCCCTGTCGATGAACCGCACGCCCGGCAGCGTCTACAGTTCGCTCAAGCACGTCCGCGTGAAACTGCTCGAGTGCATGCGGAAGAGACTGGAAGGGGAGCATGGTCGTGGTTGATTCGTCGTCGCAAAACCTGCTCGATCTGGTAGCTGCCGCCTGCGACGGCCGGTTGGCCGCAGAGCGCGTCGCGGAGTTGGAGCAGGCGCTGCTGGCCGACCCCGCAGCGCAAGACTTGTATCTCGATTACTTCCGCCTCGACACGCAATTGTCCGCGCTCTGGCAGGAACAGCGCTCCCGCGAAGTGCTGGACCGCATCGAAAAGCTGCAGCTCGTCGAACCGGCCTACTCTTGGTTCGACCGCGCCTACGATTTCATCTCGCACACCATGGCCCTCTCGCTGCTGATCGCGGGGCTGTTCTGCACGATCGTCGTGCTGAGTCTGGCGGTGATTTCGATGCCCGAGCTGACGAACCGATCTCCAAAAGTCCCTTCGCGCGATGATTATGCGGCCCGCATCTACGATTCGCAAGATGCCGCCTGGAACTTGACTCAGGGGCAAGCGGAGCCGCAATGGAAAGACGACCTGCTCATCGGGCAACCGCTCGATCTGGCGAGCGGCTTTGTCCGCATCCGCTACGACAACGGCACGATGGTGCTGTTGGAAGGGCCGGCGCGGTTTACCGTCACCGGCCAGAACTCGGGCCAACTGCTGCGCGGCAAGCTGGTGGCGCGAGTCTCGAAGGAGGCTACCGGCTTCATCGTCTCGTCACTGACAGGGACCGTAACCGATCTCGGCACGGAGTTCGGCGCTTATGTCGGCCCGAGCGATGATCTGGAAGTCGCCGTCTTCGACGGCAAGGTGCGACTGGAAACCTCCGGCGAATCGCGCGAACTGGGGGTCGGTCAAAGTGCGCGGGTCACCGGCAATAGCGTAGTGCAGGGCGACGGCAGTACTCGCTTTGCCCGAGTGTTGCCGCGCGAAGCGCCGGGCGCGTACTCGCTGTGCGTGCTGGCCGACAAGCCGCTGGCGTATTACCGGCTCTCAAGCATCGTGGACGAAAAGGGCGATCGGTTCACGGCCAACGGGGTGCGCGTCGCCTTTACCACGCCGCAGCCCGGCTTGAATCGCAGTAACGGGTTCGCGGGCGTGGAGGATTTCAATCGTTGGGCCAATTTCGACGGCGGCGAGAGCAGTACGCTGACCGAGTTAAAGACCGGTTGGAATAGCAACGCCGGCACGATCAGCTATTGGGTCCGCGCCGACGAAGATGGCCATCCGACGCAAACGCATCTGTTTGCGAGCGACGATGGCGACGGCGTGTTTGGAAAAAGTGTATCCATCGGCTGCATCGGCACCTTTGCCCGCAAGGATGGCAGTTTTGGCTTTTCTATCGATGGCTTTCAAATCGATGCGCCGGCGGGAACGATTGGCGCGCCGTTGGCATGGAATCATTTTGCCTTTACCTGGCAACGGGAAGCCGAGCCGGCGAACAGCACGATCGCACTCTACTTGAACGGAGAATTGATCAAGTCAGTAACGACCGAGCCGTGGACTGAATTCACGATCGCCGCCACCCGGTTCGGCAAGGAGCAGTCGGGAAATTCGCGTATCTTTTCTGGCTCGCTGGACGAGTTGGCGCTATTTGCCGAGGCACTCTCGGCGGAGGCGATTCAACAACAAGTGGCGGTCGCGAAAGCGGCAAGCCCGGCTCCGATCGAGTCCTCGAGTGAATGAAGTGAATAACCCCTAACGATAACAGCAAGCGATTCGGGCAATATTAATTCCTTTCCAAAGAGACCCATAATGAGATTACCACTGTTTCAACAACGTTCTTGTTTTTGTTCCGAGGAGAAACCAATGAACGCACCACGCCAACACTTACTGACCTTGCTCGTTATTTCTTCGCTGGCGATTCTTGCGCATAACAGCGTTTCGGCGGCACTCGTCCGGCACTATGAACTGGAGTCGATTACCAGCGGCACCACCGCCGACTCGACCGGTAATTCAACCGGCACGGTCAACGGAACCGCACCAACCATCGTGACTGGAATTCTCGGTGATGCATTTAACTTCGCAGGGTCAGATGCCAATTTCGTAGATTTCGCCGATCCATTTTTTGGAGAAACCAATATCACTCTGTCGTATTGGGTCAATCGAGATACGCCGGGACGTAACGATGGCCCTGCGGGTAATTGGAATCCGCCTAGTGCAAATACTACGGTGCTGACTCGCACAAGTGGCAATCAGTTGCAATCGTTCTTGAGAACACCCAGCCAAATCGGTGGGAATACCGGACTGACACTTGGTACCGGAGCATTTCAGAACGTGGTTGTAACATATGACGGCACGATCTTTCGGTCGTACTTAGATGGAGTCGAGGGCACGTCGTATTCCAATGCGGGAACGGTTGGCACTGGGAGCGGCACAAACTTCGTGATCGGTGGCAGCGGCAGCTCGGAATATAATCTGGATGGGGCCGTCGACGATCTGGCGATGTGGAATAATGCGCTCAACATTGCCGAGGTGAAGTCCATTTCCAATCTGGCGAATACAACCGCGTTGAACTACCACGCCGGAAACGCCCAAAGCTTGTTTAATGTGTATGCTGAATCCACATCCAGCGCGAACATCGGTGGGAAAATCTGGACCAAAAGAGCAGCTGGCGAGTTGACCGGTGCCCCGGGCGACATCGTCTCACTTGGAGGCGGCGACTATGGCCTGGTGCTCAATGCCGACGGTTCCGGCGTGGCGACCAACATGGCCCAGCGGAAGTCGTACGCGATCGATGTCAACAGCTCAGCGGCACCCGGTGCGACAGAAACAGGGTTCACGCCGATCGTGGCCACGTACACCGGTAACGGCGGTTCCGTAGTAATCGACGGCGTGGCGTTTGCCGTCTTAAGTGCCGACGGATCGCGTACTCGAACCGGACCGAACGAACTCACACGCGACTTTATTTATGATGAAGGCGAGGCCAATGCTGCCGTTGGACTGACGGTCAGTAGTTTGAATTCTGGCGTCTACGAGGCGGAAGTTTGGGCCTGGGACAGCGATGTCGGCGGGGGTGGTACCCAAATTGTGGGAATCTCCAATCTCGGAGCAACGACTTCCATTGACGGCACACCGATCGCCGGGGGTGAGATCATTTTCACCTCCTCATTTACGCCCGATCCTACCGAACCGTTTCGGTTCTTTTTTGACACCTCGCAAGTCGCGCCGGGATTCTTGATTTTCACACGCGAGAACAATGACGGAAACCGGGCACGATTCAACGCCTTGCGGCTCACCGCAGTGCCCGAGCCGAGCAGCTACGTCTTGGGCCTGCTCGGGGCACTCGGCCTCGCCGCCTGCGTGTGGCGGCGTCGACGACGATAATGAGATCATCCAGATGACTTGCAAGGAAGAACGAACGATGACTCCCAGCACAATGCGAAAGCCGCGTTTCCACAGCCGGGCCTTTACGCGCGAATGTGGGTCGGTTTGGTACACTGCATGTGCTTGGTGAAACGGAAGCAGGCTCTGCGGGAGCGCAACCTGTCTAGGGATAGCCAGGCCGAGGGTGCGCCAATGGTGCATCAGGCCTCTGAAAAACGCTGTTTGTCAGAGGCCGTTTTCTTACCCACCTTGGGACACCCGAGCCATACCTCCAAAAACTCTGCGGCGCAGCCGCATCAGCTGTTGTGTTTGCTGAAGTCGGTCGTGTTTCGTTCGGTTCGCTTCCTCGCGGTTGTGTGGTCCGTTGCTTCGGATTCATTAAGCGGAATCACTTCGTTCGTCCTCCGTCGCGGAAGCATCGCGGCGGGGCGGTTGAATTCATCTCTACGCAGTCACCGGACACGTCAGTCGTGGTGCCGACGCGTGTACTCCGGGCTGAATAAAACCATGTTCGCGCCGGTCGGGCCGAATTCACGCTGTCGCGGTTCGCAGAGAAAGCCTTCTTTTCTCTCCCAGGACTTTTTCTTCTCTGAAAGAGAACGCGCTTGGTCTCCACGCCGAATAAAGGCAAGTCGCGGTCACCGACACGGCGGGACGCCCTCGGCCATTGCCGAAAACGCCGCTAAGATTCCGCCGTCTACTGTTCATTCATGCTGCTGCACTGGTCTCCTTGCGTTGCCTGCGAACTCGTTTGACTTGGTTGGCCGTACGGGCTCGGTCGCGTCTTGGCCCGCCTTCGTACTGTTTGCCGTCGCGGACCATGGCGTACAAGATCCGCAACAGACGTCGTCCCATAGCGACGTTGGCCTTGGGCTTGCCGATGCGGCTGATCAGCCGCTGACGCGTGATCTCCTGCCCGGTGTCGGTTTGACACATGACCATCGCGGCCTGGCAGAGTGCCCATCGCAAGGCGGGCGAGCCAGCCTTGGTGATGTTACCGCTCTGGGTGCGGCCAGCCGATTCCTTGACGTCGGCCGTCATGCCAGCCCAGAACTCCAGGGCGTCGGCATTCGGGAATCGATCAAATGGGCCGATCTCGGCGGCGATGATACAGCCCCATATCTCGCCGATGCCCGGTACGGTCATCAACAACGAGACGATCGGGGCGAATCGCTCGGAGCGGGTGGCAAAGATAATCTCACGGCGGAGTCGCTCGCGCTGGCGTTCGACGAGCATCAACACATCGACGAAGTCGGCGAACATCTGCTGCTGCACGGGCTTGAGCAAGTTGCCGTTGGCCAGGAACCAGCGTTGCGCGGCAGCTCCGTCGAACTTAGGACCGCGAATGTTGGCTGCGTTGAGCATCGACTTCATGGAATGCTTGGTGCGAGCCAGGAGGCGGCTAAGCGATCGCCAATGGCGGCCTCGCTTGCGGAGTTGCATCAGTTCCTCGTCGGCGATGAAGCCCAAGGGGCACTCGCCGCGGGCCAGCCGACGGGCGACGTCCCGCGCGTCGTTGCGGTCGGTCTTGCGCCGTTTGCCGCGCAGGTTGGCCAGTTCCGTGGCGTCGGCGATCTCGATGCCGGCGACACAGTTGCGGTAGCGGTCGATGAACCACTCCACGAACGAACATGCCTCGACCGCCATCCGCACACGGCCGGGCAGCGCGCGCAACCAGTCCTCGATCTTGGTCGTCGACTTGGTACTGATCTTGAGGATGCCAAGTGTTTCGCCCGCAGCATCGACTGCTGCCAGGGTGACCGTACACTTGTGAAGATCCACTCCCACAAACGTATCGAACCGAGTTTCATTCTGCGACATCGTAACTCTCTCCGTGTTAGGGGCCAGAAAACTGTGAACTATCGGAAGCCTAGCAGCTCCCGGAGGCCCCTACACGGTTTTACCCTCGTGGAACTGTTGGTCGTAATCACCATCATCGGCATCCTAGTCGCGTTGCTGCTGCCGGCGGTGCAGAGTGCGCGGGAGGCGGCGCGGCGGACGCAGTGCGCCAATCATCTCAAGCAGTTGGGACTGGCGCTGCACAATTATCACTACGCCCATGAAGCCTTGCCGTGGGGCAGCACTTACAATAGCACCCTAAACACCGTCACGTGGGCCTCGCAGATTCTGCCGAACATGGAACGGCAGGCGCACTACGATTCGTTCGATTTCAGCGTGCCGATCACGCACGCCAACAACGCGAAGGCCGTGACCACCGTGGTCGAGTCGTTCATCTGCCCCAGTGATCCCGCCGGTTCGTTGGGCGTGTTGCCCGCGCGGTGTCAGTGTTGTCCCGGTTCGCCGGAAAAGTCGATGGCCATGTGGTACGTCGGTTCGGTGGGACCGGCCTACGATCAAGCGTGTTCCTTCTGCCCCAGCACCACGCCGGGCGCAGCGAACTTTTGCTGTCAAGGCAAGGCGTACGGCGATCAGGGGGACGGCCCGGGCATGTTCTACCGCGCGCCAATCAGCGTCCGCTTCGCCAATGTCAAGGATGGCCTCTCGAACACGATCATGCTCGGCGAGACCCTGCCGGAGCAGACGATCCACAACATGGCCTTCGCCTCGAACATGCCGCTGAGCAAGACGAACACCCCGATTAACACGATGGTGCCGAAGAACCAACTGCCGGTAGTCGGGGCCTCGGACTCAGCGAACCACGCCACCAATCCGCACAACACCTCGATCGGCTTCAAGAGCCTGCATCCGGGCGGAGCCATGTTCTGCATGGGCGACGGCAGCGTGCAGTTTTTCATGGAATCGATCGACTTCAAACTCTTCAACGAACTGGGAACCAAGAACGGCGGCGAGGTCGTGACCCTGCCATAGCTATTGAAGTGAAAGCAAAGAAGTAGGCGGTCGAAGTCCGTCTAAGGTCAATGCTTGCTGAATCGGTTACGTCCGAAGTTGCACGCGGAGAACGCCGAGACGCAGAGAATGAACTTAAACAGAGTCGTGGTCGATCTGTTCAAAATACTTCCTCTGTGAAACTCTACGTCTCGGCGTTCTCTGCGTGTAATAATTCGTGACGGTACAATTTCACACCGCAGTGAAAACTGTTTCTTCATTCGACTGAACGGTTCCGTTCTCCCCAATCGAGAAAAGATCATCGTGTCGCATTTCCTGCCAATAATCGTCGCCTGCTTGCTCGTCTGCCTCTCGGGCTGCGGGTCCGATCTTCCCGCGACAATTCCCGTCTCGGGTCGTGTGACTTTCGCCGGCGGAAATCCTCCTGCTGCGGGAACAATCGCGTTTGCTCCGCTGGAAACGGCTCCCGGGTATCCGAGCCGACCGGCCTCCGCGCAGTTTGACGAGAGCGGTGCATTCACGGCGAACGCCTACACCGATCAACGGGGACTCGTGCCGGGCAAGTATCGCGTGCGTATCGAATGCTGGCAACAACCGCCCGACGAAACAACCAACACCGTGGGCATCTCCCACGTTCCGCCCAACACGTCGCTACCGGAGTTGGAAGTGCCAGCCGATTCCGGTGCGCTGGAGGTTGTGTTCGACATACCTGCGACCGGAACATCCGAGTGAGTTTCGGGGATGCCCACCCGTGGCCGAAGCTGCCGGCTTCGATAGCGTGGCGGACCGAGTCGCCACGGAGAGCGGGCTTTCGAGCAGATGGACCATCTCATGCTCCAGGATGTATCCTATCCGAGAATTGTTTGTCACAAATGACGGCGTGTCATGCGTCGTCAACGCCATATCCGTTCGTGACACATGAGGGCCACACCTGTGCGGGCTGGAAAATTCCGTAGATGCCCACGGTTGATGTGACATGAGTGCCCAAGCGGCTTGCAGTTTCGGCACCAATGTCGGGGTTCGTCCTTACGCAGGAAAGGAGAACAACTGCGAGCGTGCGGTAAGAAACCATGAAATTGCAACAAAGGCCAGAATAAGTGCAGCCATTATTGCTCTATTTCTGAACTTCATGGCAGAGGGTTGACCCGCGAGACGATCGCCAGGTACCATGTCGAACGTGATGAACTGACGTTGCACAGCGATCGTTGAAGGGTCATGAAGTCGCACGACGTGCATCAACTGCTGGCTACACTGGGCGACACCAAACTGCATCTCTTGGCCGGGGTTTCCGCGAATGAGGTGAGTTATTTGAATTGCGAGGCCATTTCCGGTTAAACTAGTTCGGTCGCACGAGTAATTGTTTCACCGGTCAGTCTATCCGGGCATTCTTCGTGACCAATGAATTCTTTCCAGGCGGACAATGTCATGGGTATGCGATTTAGAATGAGCGTCGGACTATTGCTGTTCGCTTTTGGGGGCATGCTGTACGCGGCAGACGCTGCAGAAAAGCAGGTGGACCCGGACGCGGCGATTGCCAATCCAAAATTGCGAAGGGCAATGCAGGTCGAAAGAGCCAGCATCAGTCGAAAGTTGAAAGGCGGTAAGGATGAATTTTTTCTGATCGTATTGACCGACACAACCTGGAAGAAACGCGAACCGGGTATTGCCGACGCGGCCCAAGGAGTTGCTTTCTTGGTGGACGTACTTGCTTTGCCCGTGACCGCGATTTCTGGCAACGCATTCGCTGTTTCGCAACAGCTTCCTCCTGCTCCGCCCGGCACCGTACGGGAAGACGCTGTAACGATGGTTGTCGTGCAGGGAAGAGACGCGGCGATTCAAAAGGTCCACGATTTCACGACGGCGCTCGCCTTCCTGCCCCAGGAAACGCCCCGCTACCGAGGCTGGACGTTGTTGGCGAAGAATAAGGAACCAGAGAAGGTTGTCGCTGCCCGCGACGCATTTTTGCGCAAGTTACAAACCATTCAAAAGGGAATGGAAATAAACCAGGAAATTACCGTCAATGAAGACGCCCAGGCTGCGTTTGCTGCGCCCGCCAATCCGGTTGTCGAAAATCCCCGCGATCTCCTGAAGCCAGGCGATGGATTTGACGAGCGCAGGAAACGACTGGAGGACTTGCGGAACGGACTCCGAAACAATCGGGTGATAGAAGCCAAAGAGCTCGACGAACTCCGCCGAATATTTCGGGGAGAGCTTGGCGTCGAATAATCTCAAGGCGGCAAGCAACAGCAGGACGAAAGCGGCGCTACTGCAGCCGGCCGCCCACCACGCCATTTGCTTGCCGCCGCGGAAGTAGTCGTCGGTGGTCTTGTTCTTCCTGGCGAAGTAGATACCAATGCCGACCATGGCCAACAAGTAGACGATTAGCACGCCGTTGTATACCGCGCCGAATTCGTGCGCCCGAGCCTGTGGCACAATGCTCCACACCTGCGGAGTGCGCACGCGAGGTCGTATCTCGCCGCTGGCGACGACCATGCGGCCGTTCCAGAGGAGCGGCGCAGTGGTGACTTGATTCATGGACGTCGCGCCGGCGAAGGTCCAGGTGTCGGTAACCGTGTGATAGACAACGGCTTCGCGCCGAAAGCCGGGTTGGGTCTGCAGCCTCGGTTCTTGTAGGGTGAGTATCCGTAGTATTTTGGTCGCGAGTCGAGTCGAACGTGCAGCCACGCTACGCCACCGCCGGCAGTGCTGAAGACCAGCAGGCGCGGCAAGTTTATGTCCGCTACTCAACGGCGGGCTGGCGGAAGTGACCTTCGTCGATGGCGCGGTCGTGTTGCTGGAAGGTCCTGCCGCTTTTACCCTAAACACGACCGGGGCCGGCAAGCTGGAGAGAGGCAAGTTGTCGGCCGTCGTTTCGCCGCAGGCCGTCGGCTTTGTCGTGGAAACGCCTATTCTGAGAATCGTCGATTTGAGCACCGAGTTTGGCGTCGAGTCGATCGCACGAGAAACGACCACCTGCGAGGTGCATGTCTTCCAGGGCAGCGTCGAGCTGCAGGTGGTCGGCGAGCAAGGCCCCGTCGGGGCGCGACGAGTGCTACGGCAGGTGCAAGGCGTCACTGTGGATGGCGTCATTGTGGACGGCATGCACGCCGCGGACGTGGTGATAGTGGAGTCGGAAAATTAAATCGCGCCGGCACCACCAACGCCAGCTTTGCCATGGGGGACGGCATTCTCAATGTCGGAACACTGAACATCGGCCGCCTGACCGGTAGCGGATCGCTTCGCGACGACGGCACCCCTGGCTTCCGCGGGTTAGGCAGCTTCACGCTCGATCACGTCGACGGCGAATGTCATGCGTGTCGCAGCCGACTTGGGCCACAGCCCATGCAGCCGCCGAGGTGGTCACCGTGTGCAGCGTCAGCCAAGTCGACCCACTCAGCCGCACGCTGCCCCCACGAGTTATGTCTGGATGGACTCAGCCGGCGCCGAGCAGCTCGCCGATCGTCTCGACGCCACCATGGGAAGGTCGTTTCTGGGAGCAGAGAGGTCAAGTTCCTGCGGAGACTTCAGAAACGCCTGCATACGGATGTCGCTTCACAGTCACTCTTCCCTGTCGCCATTCGGTTCGTCGGAAATAAAGGCCGGCGTCCAATGTCGATCGTGTTGTTCGCGTTCTTGGGCGGTCGCGGCGCGCAACCGCGGCAGCATCTTGTCGAGTTGTTGCCGCAGGTCGGCCAACCACTGTTCCGAGTCCTTCAGTAAGGGGTGGTAATCGGGCAGTCCGATCACCAGCAGGCCCACTTTTTGCGCTGCCTTGTCGCAGCGGCGTTGTTCGACGCGCTCGAGCCGCTTGATCCTGTCGGCGATAATCTCGGGTACGTCGTTTCTGGAGGTGCTCCCGGCAGACTCCTGGACGTATCTGCCCTCCTCATCAACGTAAAGCGTTGTTCCCGTTTGCTCCGTCTGGTCAAGTTCGCGGCGCAGGATATGCACGCAATAGGGATGGGAAAACCAGACTCGATGATCACTCCAGTTGGGATCGAGTGTCCGTACCGATTTTGCAGCCACCGGATACGCAGGATGGATACTGCTTCACCAGCCGTTCGATGTGGCGCAGCGCCTCGTCATCGGCGCCTTGCATGTAGCTATGCACCGCACCGGCGTAAGCCCGCCACGCGAGATCGTCCTTTAGCCGGCGCAGCAATCTTGTTTTCGGCTCTTCGTCTTCCGGTTCATTGCCCCAGCGAGTGGTATCCGCCTTCAGCTCAACCACAATCCGGGCCGCTAGCGACTCTTCGCCGAGTCGTGCCAGCCAGGCTGCCCGTGCTAAGTCTGGCGCCGGTGCGGCCGGCCCCGCTGCCGTCAGCCGCATCTGGCGGAATCTGTCTTCACGATCGTCTGATTCCGTCGGCTCCTCCGGCTTGAGGCGTTGCTTCGATTCTTCCAGGAAGTCCGCCGGTTCAAACTTTTCCGGAGCCGCGATAGAGTCTCCGTCGACGAAGTACACCCGCGCGGCTGCACCTTTTTCGTCCCGTTCCAGCCATCCGGCAACGGTGGTTCTGGCCTCCGATCCCCAGCAGTCGCGATACGCAACCTCGACCTCGACGTATTGCTTGCCGTTCGGATCGGTGAGCGGCTTGCCGATGAGATCCAGCAGAAACTTCTTTTCGGCCGGTGCTAGGGTAGGCTCCGCCGCCGGCGCCACACGACAACTGGCAAACACAACCGCCCACAGGCAAACACAAATTCGTACGATCATGACGCAGCCTCCTGGTAGAGGATGTACCCGAGTTATTTCACCTATTATTGACGCTTCCGCCCTCTCGTCGAGCTATTCGTCAGTAAACTGGCGAGATATTCCCGCGTATGCGATGCCGGCGTGAAGCATGGCGAGCTGTCGATGCACTTCATCCCCAACCCGAGAGAGCGGATGGCGAACGGGGCCCTGGACCGGCCCAACCCAGTAGTCACAGTCCAACCGCGAGTAGTCACAAGCCAAATTGCGACCGGGGACCAATTCCGTTCGATCGGCTGTTTGATTGCCCCACGAGCAAGCCTCCAGCAGATGGGGCGACGCCCGACAACGATTCCAATGGATGACTGCAGAATGCATGTCGTCGGAGACACCCCCGTGGCGAGGCTGGAGCGTGCCGGTTGCCGCCTGGCAGGTTGGTACCGAATACGCGGCGCAGAGCAACACCGACCGCACTTGCAAGCCTTCGGTACGTTCCGCACGATGAAGTCGATCCCCGATACACGACCGATTCTTCACCATTGTGACGATACGATTCGCGGTCAGTGTGTTTTGTAATTTCTTAGCGTTGGTGCTGCGGCACGAGTTGCAATCACGCCTGGAACTGCGGGACATCAAATCCGACCATCGTGACTGTTCTGTCCCCTACTGCAGCCACGCCGGGACTGCTCGCCTTGTTTGGCGGGCCGAGCCGAAACGGAGCCGATTTTGTCCTGCGGGTCTATTTTTTCGTTAAATCCGAAAAATTCTGGAAAGACATTCGCGGCGCATGTCCACTACATATAGCGGACATGCGAATTTAATGCGACGGCGACGCCGTCAGGGCGAATGCCCGATTTTACTCGCGGAGACGATGGTGCGGGATCATGAATAGCGCTTCTTTTACCAACCTTTGGGTTCCAGCCCAGCCGATCGTCTCCTCTTATGTGTTTTCATCCGTGCGGAACTCCCACGACGCCGAGGATCTCCTGCAGGAAATCGCCAGCGCCGCCTTTAATGACTTCGCCGAATTCGACCAGAGCCGATCATTCGTCGCCTGGGTGCTGGGGATCGCCAAGTATCGGCTACTCACGTATTACCGCAGTCAGTCGGCGCAGAAAATGGTGTTCGACGAAAGTACCTTGGCCAACCTGGCGTCAGCGCATGAACACCTGGAGACTCAGGCTTCGCCTCGCCGTTACGCGCTGCGGAAATGCCTACAACGGGTGGACGGCAAGAAGCGGCAAGTGCTGCAATGGCGTTATGCCGAGGATCGTTCGGTGGCTTCCATTGCCGAGCAACTCAACGCCACGCCCAACGCGGTCTCCATGATGCTCTACAAGTCGCGGAAGTTTCTGTTGCAATGTATTCAGCGGACCGTAGCCGCGATGGAGCACCCCGAATGAACGATCCATTCATGGTCGCGGGTCAATGGTTCGATGGCGACTTGACCGCCCAGCAGTTCGATGAGCTATGCGAATGGCTCAACGCCGACGTTGTCCACGCCCAACAGTTCGCGGCCCTGTCGTTGCTGGAAGTGCAACTCCGGGAGAGCTTGGTACTCGATGAACGAGCAGCCCGCCAGGCGGCGATCGACAAAATCCCGTCGGCGCCGAGCTACCGTTCCGGTTGGCCGTCTCGTTGGAACTGGATTAACGACGAGCGGACGGTCACCTTGATCATCGCGGGACTGGTCGTCACGATCATTGTCTTGACCTTGGATCTGATCAAACTTCCCGCCGTACGCGAAGCGGACAGAGTTCCAGCCCCTAGTCGCCATGACTACGTGGCGCGATTGGTCGACATGCGGAACGCTCACTGGAAAGAGCAGGAGGGCCGAGCAGATCCAGTGATCGGTGATGATTTGCTCAGCGGCCAATTGCTCGACTTGGCCGCCGGTGCGGTTGAGTTGCGATTCGACGACGGCGCCCGCGTCGTGCTGCACGGGCCGTGCCAATTTCAAATCGAAGGCCGACGGTCGGGTCGGCTGATCCAGGGGAGCCTGGCCGTGCTCGTGACCAAGCCGCAAAACCAATTCATCGTGGAAACGGCCCTGGCGCGCGTAACCGACTTGGGGACCGAGTTTGGCGTAGCCGCCACCGATCAATTTACCGACGTGATCGTTCGGGACGGGGTCGTGTCGATCGACTGGACGGTCGCGGGAGGGAACGCCCGAAGAACGCTGCGGGCCGGAGAATTTATCCGCCTCGAGCGAAACGACTCGGGCGAGGTCCAGGAGGTTGCCGACCAGCTACCTCCGGCGATTGCCTGGCAAGTTCGCAGTCCTCGACCAATCGCTTCGTTTAAGTCCAACAGCCTGCATAACTATCGGGTTGTACCGGCCGGCTTTGGTGAAGGTGCTGTTTCGCACACGGACCGGGAGTATCGCTGGATCGGCGTGAGCGAGGAGGGAATACCCTCGTACCTGGTCGGTGGCGACTATGTTCAGACAGCGATGAACGACAAAACCAACGGCAAATTAAAAATCGAACTTGGAATAGCAGTCGAGGCCGATCTGTATTTGCTGGTAACGCAGCATCCCGAGTCGCCTCCGGCGTGGGTTCGCGAGATGTTTACGCCTACCGGCGACGTCTTGGCGACGCGACTGTCGGACTTATTGGACGGCGCCAAGGACGCTCCCGGCAGCTTAAATTACGACGTCTGGCGACACCGAGTCCAAGCTGGTCAATCGGTGACGCTGTTGGCGCCTCAGGACGGCAAGATAGACAAAATCGGAGCTTATGGAATTGTGGTCGTGCCGATCGAGGAATGAATCGAACTACCTGGCATGAACCTATGCCGTCACTTTTCTCCTTTCTTCATAGGAATCCACGCCATGCGAAAACAGCATCCCAACCCGCTACTGATCGCGATATCGCTGTGTCTCGCGGTACTCGTCTGCCACCGCGCCCACGCCGATTTGCTGATTCATTACGACTTCAGCAGCCTGGGGACTCCCGTCAGTGGTGCGAATTTTGAAGTCATCAATCAAGGAACCTTGGCCAGTTCTCACAACGGAGACGGCTTCGGCGGCACTTCCATCGCGCTCGACCCAATGTTCGGAAATGTCGCCCAGTTCGGTACGGCAAACGGGAACTTCATCCGGGCCGGGTTTTACGGGGTCAGGTCTCTTTTCAGGACGGCCTGAAGCGGCTACAATGCACGCATGCCTCGCACTAAACGTATCTGTCCGGCTGGTGAAGTGTTTCATGTACTCAATCGGGCCGTGGCTCGGATGACGATCTTCGAGCAGCCGGAGGATTACGACGCCTTCCTGTGAACTGTGCAGGAAACCTGGCAGATCGTGCCGCTGCCGATCTTCGCCATGGTGGTGATGCCCAACCACTGGCACTTCGTCGTGCGACCGGAAACCGACGACCAACTCAGCGAGTTCTTTCGCCGCCTCTCGGTCACGCACACCATGCGGTGGCACGCTCACTATCACACTGGCGGCACCGGGCATCTTTATCAGGGCCGCTTCAAGTCGTTCCCCGTCCAAGGCGACGAGCACTTGCTGACGTTAATGCGGTACGTGGAACGCAACCCGCTGCGGGCGAACTTCGTCGAGCTGGCGGAACAGTGGCGGTGGGGCAGTGCCTTCGCCCGCCGGCAACCGGCGCAGGACTATCCGTGGCTGGCGACGCCGGTCGATCCGCCGTTGCCGCGCCAATGGCGGGCATGGGTGAACAAGCCACAAACGGAAGCGGAGGAAATCGCGATCCGCGACGCCATCCGCCGCGGCGCACCGTTCGGCGACCAGCAATGGGCCACCAGCAGCGCCATCCGCCTGGGCCTAGAAAGCACCCGCCGCCCCCGAGGCAGGCCAAGCAAGCAAAACAAAGAGACCTGACCCCTTAAAACCTTCAAATAAACGCTCCATCTCTCAATCGACTCCACGGCCGCGGGGGGGGGGGGGGG
>JBGTJT010000673.1:0-3879 GCA_041744995.1 Pirellulales bacterium
GATGATCTCCATGTGCAGCAGGCCCAAAAACCCGCAACGAAAGCCAAAGCCCAGCGCGTCGCTGGTCTCAGGTTCAAACTCGAAGCTGGGATCGTTGATCGACAGTTTGTTCAACGCGTCGCGCAGTTCCTCGAAGTTCTGGCCGTCCGACGGATACAGGCCGCAATAGACCATCCGCTTCGGCTCTTGGTAGCCGGGCAGCGGATCGGCCGGGTTCTCATCGGCCGTGCTGACGGTGTCGCCCACATGGACGTGTCCCAGTTCCTTGATATTGCAGATGATGTAGCCAACCTGGCCGGCCTGCAATTGCTGACACGGCCGCCGTGCCGGCGAGAACTGGCCGATCTCGACCACGTCGTGCGTGGTGCCAGCGCGCAGGAACTTGATCTTCTGCCCCTTCTTGATCGTGCCGTTCATCAGCCGAATGTAGGTGATCGCGCCGCGGAATTCGTCGTAGATCGAGTCGAAAACCATCGCCTGCAGCCGCGCCGCAGGATCGCCGGTGGGGGGCGGAATGCGCTCGATGACCGCCTGCAGCACGTCTTGGCAGCCGAGGCCCGTCTTGGCACTGCACTTGACGATCTCCTCCTCTCTGACGCCCAGGCTCTGCCGCATCTCCTCGGCCACTTCCACCGGGCGGGCATGCGTCATGTCGATCTTGTTGATGATCGGTATCACTTCCAGGTTGTTTTCCATGGCCACGTAGGCGTTAGCCATGGTTTGGGCTTCGACGCCCTGGAAGGCGTCGACCAGCAGCAACGCGCCCTCGCAACAGGCCAGCGACCGCGACACTTCGTAGGCGAAGTCGACGTGCCCCGGCGTGTCGATCAGGTTCAGTTCGTACTCGGTTCCTTGATAGTTGTACTTCATGCAGACGGCGCGGCTCTTAATCGTAATGCCGCGCTGCCGCTCCAGATCCATGTCGTCGAGAGTTTGCTCCTTGATGTCGCGATCGGCGACCGTGCCGGTCAACTGCAACAGTCGATCGGCCAAGGTGCTCTTGCCGTGGTCGATGTGCGCGACAATGGAAAAGTTGCGAATGGTTTTGGTATCGGGCATGGTGGGTGGGTTGCTGATTGGTCCTTGCATCGATCGTGGAGCGATCTTGAGTTTCGAATGAGGAATGGGGAATGCGGAATGCGGCCTTCGGTTGCGGTAGAGTTAGCCCTCCTCCGCCTTCCGCCTTCCGATTTCCGCATTGGCTAGTTGCTGTTTTTCATTCATATACGCGAGCCGCCCGATTCCCGCCGCGCCGATGTAGCCCGCTTCTCCGCCGAGCGTGGCGAAGTCGATGACCAGATTCTCGGCGATTACCGGAAACGCCCTGCGGCGGACCTCCTGCCGCACGCGCTCCAGGAATCGCACGCCGACGTCGCACTCCGCGCCGCCGAAATCCATTGCCCCGCCGAGCAGCACTACCGCCGGGTCGATCGCGTGGGCCAACGTGGTGATGCCGATACCCAGGTAGCGTGCAGTCTCCAAAATGATTTCGTTCGCCAATGCGTCGCCGGCTTCCGCCGCCTCGTGGACCATCAGCGAGGTGACTTCGCCATGCTGGTCAAGCATGGCCGCCAAGATACTGTCGGCGCCCGCTTCCAGGGCTTCGGTCGTGCGGTCGGCAACCGCCGTGGCGCTGCAATAGGCTTCCAAATGCCCGCGCTGCCCCGTGGCGATCGGCCGAGCATCGTCGCTGCCATCGATTATGATATGCCCTAGCTCCGATCCGTGGCTATGCTCCCCGTCGACTGAAAGATCGCCGATGATGATCCCCCCGCCCACTCCCGTGCCGAGCGTGAGCATGATCATGCTATGATAGCGGGCTGCTCCGCCCGACCAGAATTCGCCGTAAGCCGCGGCGTTGGCGTCGTTTGCATAGGCGACCGGCAAGCCCAGGTGATGAGCCACGCGGTCGCGAATGGGGAAATTATCCCAACCGGGCAGGTTCACCGGATGAAGCAACATTCCGCGCGGAATGTCCATCGTGCCGGGAGTGGCAAGCCCGGCGTAGGAGATTTCGGAAAGATGCAAGCTGGCTTCCGCGACGGCCCCTTGCGCGGCTTCGGCCATCCGCTTGGCGCCGGCTTCGGGGCCTTGGCCAATGTTGGAGGGAACATTGGCATGCGAAACGGACCGTCCAGCGTCGTCGACCACGCCGACCTTGATGTTGGTACCGCCGAGATCGATACCGACGAAATAGGGGGGTTGGCGGCTGGAAATCGAATTCGCTAGGTCGGACACGGTCGGAATCCAGGATAGGCGAACGGCGGGGGGCGCAAAACCGTTAGTATATAGCGGTTTGCGATTCACGACAATCGAGGAGGCTCGCAAAGGGTGCGGCGAGAATTGTCGATTTCCGATGAAGGAAACGCATCGGCAGATCGAAGCAAACGCCCTGGAGGAAAAGCCACGGCAACACGGAGGATACGGCGGCGATAAATTCGATACTCGTGCCTAGAATTTCTTCAGCCTCCGTGGTTAGTTCGGCGTTACGTTTGCTTATCTGCTTCAGAGGGCCGTTGGCCGGTCCAATTCTTCCAGCCCAGTTTGAACAAGATCGCCAGCGCGGCCTTCGCTTCGCCGGCGTTGATCTTGCTGGTCCCGTGCAGGCGGTCGACGAAGGTGATCGGCGTTTCCCCGAACCGCGTCCCGGCGCGGTGCAAATGCCAGAGCACTTCCTCTTGAAAGGAATAGCCGCGGGAGATGATGGCGTCGAAGTCGATCTGTTTGAGTTGCTCGACCCGGTAGCAGCGAAAGTTGCCGCTGCAATCCTTGATCGGCAGGCTTAACAGCAGCCGGGCATAGGTGTTGACTCCCTTGCTCATCAAGTGCCGCTTGAGTGGCCAGCCTTCGATGCCGCCGCCCGGCACATAGCGGGAGCCGATCATGCAGTCCTTCGCTGGTTCACCAGAGGCGTCGTTCATGCCGGCCAGCAAGTCGCGCAGGTAACGGGGATGATGGCTGAAGTCGGCGTCCATGGTGATCAGATAGTCGTAGCTGTGTTCGATGGCATAGCGAAAAGCGGCAATCACCGCCGTGCCAAGCCCCAGCTTACCGGCGCGGTGCAAGCATTGGAGTCTCGGTTCGGCGGCGGCGTGGTCGTCGCACCAGCGGCCGGTGCCGTCGGGCGAATTGTCGTCGATCACCAAGATTTCGCAGTGCGGGACGTGCTCGAAAATCTCCTCGACCAGCCGCGGCAGATTTTCGATCTCGTTGTAGGTCGCCACGGCGACCAGCAGCCGCCCGTTGATCGGGGCGGCGTCGGTGGTGTTCAGGGCGGAGTCGCGGTCACGATTTTGCATGGTGCTCGGCGGCCCCTCGGATCGCTTCCGCCTCGTTGGAAGCCGGTGGATCTGGCGGAATGTTCCTTCTTCCCGGTTCGGTGATCTTGGGGAATCGTTCCGCCACCCATTGTACCGCCAGATACAACACCGGAACGAAGAACACACCCAGGATTGTGGCCAGCAACATGCCGCCGAAGACGGCCGTGCCCAGCGCTCTGCGACTGCCGGCGCCGGCGCCGCTGGCGACCACCAACGGCACCACGCCGAGGATGAACGAAAAGGCCGTCATCAGGATTGCGCGAAACCGCAGCTCGGCGGCAAGCAAACCGCTGTCGAGCAGCGATTTGCCTTCCGCCCGCAGTTCGCGAGCGAACTCGACGATTAGGATCGCCGTCTTGGCGGACAGGCCGATCAGCAGCACCAGGCCGATCTGGGTGTAGACGTTGTTGTCGTAGCGAAACACCCACGTCAGCAACATGCCGCCGAGCAAGGCCAGCGGCACCGAGAGCAGAACCGAGATCGGCGCGGCCCAGCTTTCATACTGGGCCGCCAGGAACATATAGACGAAGACCAGCGCCGCGGCGAAGATCAACATGGG
>JBGTJT010000674.1:0-11379 GCA_041744995.1 Pirellulales bacterium
AGCCGCTGGGAACGGCGCCGAACCCGCCGCGCCGACGACAGGACCGGGGTTGCGGCGACAGGGAGGCCGGGCTGCAAACCTCTGCTGCGACCGTGGTCGCGTGGCTACTCAGCGGCGGTCCCGAGGGGAGCGTGAACACGCCAAAACCCGCGGGCGAAAAGGGCCTGCGGGAGGCCCGGCGGAGGCACTCAAATAGCCGGGGCGGGATAGCGACGGCTGGTTTTTGGCGTTTCGCGCCGTGGGCGGCCAGTAAGGCCCCTCCTGCCAGGTGGAAAGACTCAAACTTGGAAATCGCTCTCGCAGCCTTAACCCGTTCTGCATTATAGGCTTGCGTCGCAGTGAGCGCCGCCGGGTGCCGTAGCGTGCCTAGGTAGTGTTCTAAATTTTGGGGGTCTTAAGTGACGCTTGGGACAGCATTCTGGCCTGTTTGCGTGCGTCCAGGCGCCAAAGTAGCAGTGTCAACGCCACTCCCCAGGACAAAACGGTTTACCAATTTACTCCCTGTATTTTGGTGGACAAAATCTGGAATGGCCGAGAGTCCACAGTCCAAACCGCCCTCTGGAGACAGCCGCCGCCGGAGGTCTGGGGGCTCAAGATGAGAGCCGATGACGCCCGAGAGGGTTGCTTCGCCAAGCCAATTTTACGGCTTTCAAACAATGCCCGGACCCCGTCCCGAATGGGTCGCCGAGCGGGGAATAGACGGGTTCGCACCCGGTGCCGGGCGCTCCCTCAGCGTCTGGCCGACGCGGAGGACGAGGCGGCTCGAACCAGGCTTTGCGGGGCGGGTTTTGCGATCTGCTGGTGGTCGCCGCGGAGGCCCTCGATCATGTCGGAGACAGGGCGCAGTGGGGATGCCTTGCCGGGGCACAGGCATCGGAATCGGACGATCGACAGGGAAGTTGACAGACCTAGGGTTGGGCCTAGATCGGTGACTCATACGTCCCGAGCCGCGGTCTCCACCCTACGGTGTATTGTTGATTTGCTTTGAGCGCAAAAAGATTTGCCAGAGAGAAGCTACTGCAAAAGCGATTCGATCTGCGTGTCGCGGATGCGAAAACAAATCGCGTCAGGAAAAGCGTCTTGCGCTACGGAAATCCGAGTTGGGTCGCGTGGTACAGACGGCAAAAGTTCTACCTGTGCGCGCAACTCCTTTTCTGGTCGCGGGTTCCAATGAAAATCAATGTTCGTTATAGCTAAAGCTATATTTTCTATCTCTTGTTACTATAGAACAAAAGATTAAAGATATAACTTTAGCTATACCGCACATCGCGAATGTGCGCAAGTCCTTAACGTAAAACAACATTCGTCACTCTGCGACCTCGCGACGGCCCGTACCACGGATAACTCAGCAACCTTCCGTTGCCCGCGATAGAGAGCGCTTGAGCGACAGCTCCGGGAGCCGCGATTGACAGCGGACGATTCGCTTCCGCGAGACAAATGCGATGGTTGTCGGACTCGGCGACCCCGCCCCTGAATTGCACACAGCAAGCCCAGCGCTGCTGCCCAGGCCGCGACTATCGATCGCCGTTTGCCAGGCGATCTAACTCTGCCATCGCGGTGGCGCTGATATGCAGGGTGTGGCGATCCGTGGAGCGGATTTGGCGCCGTATTGGATCACACCTTAGATGCTGGTGCTCGTGAATCGTTGCGAAGTCTTCGTCGAAGTACACCACTGCCGGATTCGGCTGAGCAGGCTCCTGCGGGGCTTTGGTACAGTGAATCGAAAATTGGCCGGAGCTGGGCATGTGCGTCCCCATCACCATACAAACGTCAAAGCCGGTGCTGAACTTGGGGCACTCCAGCGCGTCCTGGTGATTGAAATTTGCCCCAGCCGACCGGCTATTCGCGGCACCAGTTAACTGGTGGACGATCCAGACTGGACACCCGAAGTTTTTGGCGAACAGAGCCCGGCAGTCCGTGGCAAATACTTGGAGCATCGACGCCACGACCTTCCGTGAGAATTTGTGGGATTCCACATACTTATCAACCGCGACGCCCGCGTAGTCGATGATGACGCCGGCCGGACAGGCATTGTCGGGCAGCAGGCAGTCGATCGCCCGTTTGATGTTTCCCGCAGGGCATCCACGGGTGCCGAACTCCTGCTTTTCGAGGTCGATGATCAGCAGATGGCGCGACAGCGTCGGGACGATTGCGGCGTACCTTTCAACCTCCGTTAACAATGGTCGGCCGCCAATCACCAGTTCTTTGCGCCGCCGCCGTTCATATTCGCGCGGGTCGCCGGGCTGACTGAAGCACGAAGGGGACCTCGCTGTCGCGAGCAGGTTGCGGTCAATCTTTGCGGCGTGGGACCGCGCCAAAACCTCGATCTGGTCCCTCGGCATGTCCAAGGTAACAAACACCCAGGGCCTCAGCCGTTCTCCTGGGACGCCGGCATGGGCAGCCCTGAGCGCCCCCTCGGCGGCGATCATCGCAGCCAACGTCGTCTTGCCGCCGCCTGTCGGCCCCAGGAGACAATGCACACCTTGAGCGAGCTGGCCGCCATGGAGCAGGCGGTCAAGAACGGGTACGCCAGTAGGAATCACTTGAGGATCTTTCATTTGTCGTTCGCGCGCGGGTGTAGGCATTGGCTTCGATTGTCGAAAGACTGTTGGTTATGTAGAGTTGGTGGAAAGATGCCTGACTAACCAGCGGCAATCGCGGTCTGACACTTGATAGCCGCGGGCATGCAACAGCCTCTTTAATTCGACGCGCCCGAGCGGTTGCTGGTCGCCGTGCAGGCCCGCAAGAAGTCCTTGGACATTAGGAAGCAGCGCAACACGACGAGCGCTGGCATTATCCTGTCGCTCTTGATTTTTTCCTTGTAGAGCCAAGCGGCCCCTATATTTCCCGCGTCGCGTTGGGGCATTGACCATGGAAGGTGGCGACTCAGCCCGCGGCGCCGCTGGCAAGGCAGTTTTCCAGGATCCCCAGGTATCAAATAGATGCTGATGTCTCGTGAGCTCCAAATGCTCTTGCCACTGCCGAAAGTTCGCCAACATCCACGGCTGAAACGCAAAAAGTCCTTCCTGGACGGATGTGTTGGATTTAGACGATGGCGGGCAGCCAAAAACAGCCCGCCTCATCTCGCCAGGGTTCGCTGCAGAAAGTAAATGCCACTCGACGCGATCGAGCAGGCCCCTATCGTGGCAAGCCATTCGCACGTCGAGATCGGACATGTCGAAAGACCCGCCAGCGTAGAGTTCGCGGGCCGCGACAGCGGGGACTCCCGCGAGCACGGCTATCCGGTAGTTGAAGCCGATCTGCTCTTGTAGGGCTCGCTCGTTTCCATGCCAAACGGGTTTCTGCGCCAGATGCGGGCCGATCTGAAAAACGGTGAGGCCGCCCTCTCCGCCAAGTCCTTTCGCGGCCTGCTGCATCGCCAATCCAAATTCTTTCCGTACGTGTGTGAGCCGATCTCTGGGGGCCTGGACGTCGCATATCTCGTCCAGCTCTGTGTCGGTGACGGATGTGATACCCAGCCACAATAATAGTCCGCTATTCAAGTGGCAGAGGCCCGCCAAAAGACGCTCGTAAAGTTCGAGAACTCGCCGGCCGAAGCAGAACGGACAGTGGCGGGCGTAACCACAAAGATCCTGAGTGGTGCGCTGGCCGGCACCGGTCCACTCGACCTGCACCGTCGTGGGCCAGCAGCGCTCCAGTCGCTCGATGATGCGCGTTGACTGTTCGTCGGCATCTTCGCGCATGCGCGCTAAGTGCATCAAGTGACAAAAATGTAGAGCGCGATACTTGAGGACGGACATGCGCAACGGATCGCCTAGCCCGAAGGTGTCGCGCATCATCCATCGCGGCTTCTGCTTTACTAGCTTGCTGAATATCCAGTTTCGTCGATCGCGCTGAAGCGCGCCAAACAATAAATCTCGCACCGCGTGATCGCGGGGGCGATTGCCTACACTTTGAATGGCCCACTTCCGAACCCTATCCCGTGCGGAGTTAGCCTCAGGAAAATAAATTTTCCCCCGATCTTCCCCGAGATCGTCCTCGTCCTCGTCATGAAGTCTATCCACTTTAATCGCTGGCGCCAGTCTAGGGCGCCCAGCCTCCATTTTGTTCCGCGATCTAAACCTGCTGGCGCACGACCTCGATCCGTCGGGTGATGGATGGGGGGACACGAGCTTTGAGATCTTCGACGCACTCCGGTCCCAAGATCGGCAAGAGTGCTGTCCCGGATAGGCGACGCTGCTCAGTTACGGTGAGGTGGGCCGTCAATGGGCCAGCTTCAATTACACAGCCGGAGGTCAGTTTGGCCGCAAGTGAATCGCGGAGATTGTGGTAACGCCGCACATAATCACGCAGCCGCTGGAAATTAGAAAGTTCAGCTTGAGTAATGCCGTCGTTGGGTTCAACGGCAAAGTCAGGCGAGAAGCTCGACATGGCAATTTCCTTTCGCAAGGATGTGTCGTCACTCCACTCAGTTGGAAGGCGGCACGATAACAGGCGATACACCCTCCTGGCTTCGCGCGATTTGGATTGATTTGTGGCGAACTCTTCGGGATTGAGCTACATTTTTCTCCGGACGGACACGGTAACCACCCTGGACTTGGCAACCTCTTCTAAACCTCGCAGCTTGCGATAGTCAGCCACGTGATCTTTTGCGATTTTCAAACGTTCTTCGAGAGTCTGCTTACCTTCTGTTTTCATGGAGTCGTGCTGCAAGATCGCGATATGGATCTGATGACACGCAAAGTCAAAAAAGGTGTTGCCGTACATGTAGTCCGCAAGTTCGACCACAACATCGTGGAACTCAATATCCAGATGATGGATGCCCAAGCAGACGAGCCGTTTTGCAACTTCGCCTCGCGAAACGTCCCACGCGTCTGCAAGTTCACCAATCGAGCGACCCAGTTCATCGCCAGGCCGAAAATGAACGGTTTCGCTATCCTTGACCTTCCTCTTGACGGTTTGTTTTGTTGCCACGTTTGTCTCCGCTCGAGAATTGGGCAAAGTAAAATGAGAGTCGAACACCTGCGAGTTTACACAAATATCACATATTGTTACACGTGTCGGGTAGGGCGACAAGTAGCCTGTCGCACTTAGATATTTCGCGACGCTTTCAGTGCGAAATCAGACGCCGGGAGGTGATCGCTGTTCACCGCCCCAACAGATCCAGAAGCACAGTCCCAGTGGCCATTACCCGCTGCGAGCCAGAATTGGGAAATCACAGCCGCCGACTACTTGAGCGGCAGTTCATGATCACCGGCGACGCAAGCCACGTTGTGCGATAGTCATGCGCGTGTATCGATGGCGAAGTACATCAATCGCCTTGCCGTTGTAATCACGCAGAGATGTGACTTCCGTGCGTCGAACGCGCCAAGCTCTCCAATTCATTCCCTAAAATCGCAGTTTTTCCGATGGTGCTCATTAAGGTTCCGATTGTGTGAACGCTTTCACAGCGACCCAATTGCAAGCTGTTGTGCATCAATAACTTGTGACGACACAATTCAAGAAGTGCCCAAGATTTTCGTAATTCCCGCCGCCTCCATCAGGGCCACCTGGGACTCATGTTCCCAAGTGGCCTTTTCTTTTGGGTTTGCGGCCAGTGAAATCATCTCAATCACCCCGATCTCACCGTCTTATCTCGCCAGTTGCCTCTCGCAATTGACGGTGGAGTGTGCGGCGAAGACAATGAAGTGGGAACCGGTTTCGGTCCAGGGCCGCCAGGCAGGCTGCCGCCCGTGGCGGGGTGGACTTCTATGCGCCCTGAAAATGGGCGGCAAGCGAGACAAACTCGAGCGGAGCGGACGCGTAGTTGGAAGGAGAATTTGCAGCATGTTTCAGTTCCTCACCATGGCGCCGGCCGGTTGCCGGCGGTCTTGCCCGCACCGTTTGCGACGTCGAATCACCACACGGGCCATCGCGGCCATGGCCCTCTTCGTTGCCCTGACAATTGAATTACCACTAATCAGCGCCGATCCGCCGGACCGTTCCAACATCGTGTTCATCATGGCGGACGACCTCGGCTACGTCGATCTCGGCTGCATGGGAAGCGAGTATTACGAGACGCCCCACATCGACGCGCTGGCCCGCGACGGCGTACGATTTACCAGCGCCTATACCAATGCGCCGAACTGCGCGCCGACCAGGGCCGCCTTGCTGAGCGGCCGGCAGTATCCGAACAATCCAGTCTATACGGTCGGCTCAGGCGCCCGCGGCGCCGCGGACCGGCGCAAGCTAATCCCGGTAGAGAACGAAACCACCTTGCCGACCGAGTTTTTCACATTGGCCGAGGCGCTGCAGGCCGCCGGCTACCGCACGTGCCATGTGGGTAAATGGCATCTCGGCGAACCGGGCCAGGCGGGGCCGCGCGAGCAAGGCTTCGACGTCAACATCGCCGGCAATGCTTCCGGCTCGCCGCAGGGGGGGTATTTTAGCCCCTATCGTAATCCGCAACTCGAAAATAGCGGACCGCGGGGCGAGTACCTGACCGATCGGCTAACGGACGAAGCGGTCCAATTCATCGAAGACAACCGCGGCAAACCGTTCTTTCTCTATATGTCGCACTACGCCGTGCATACGCCCATTCAAGCCAAGCCGTCGCTTACGCGGAAGTACGCGGACAAGCAGGGCCGGCGGGGACACGACAACGCCGCTTACGCCGCCATGATCGAATCGCTCGACGACTCGGTCGGCAGGCTATGGGAGACGCTCAAGCGGCTCGACCTGGCGGACAACACCTGGGTGGTGTTCTATTCGGATAACGGCGGCCTGGGAGGGTACGGGCCGCAGGCCGGCAACATCACGCACAACTTTCCGCTGCGAGGCGGCAAGGGCATGCTGTACGAGGGGGGCGTTCGCGTGCCGCTGTTGATCCGCCATCCTTCCGGCACACCGCGCGGGGCGACCTGCGACGTTCCGGTAACCAGCATCGACTTTTACCCCACGCTGCTGGAGCTGTGCGGCGTCGAGCCACCGGCCGGCGTCGCCCTCGACGGCGAGAGCATCGTGCCGTTGCTTAAAGACCCAGCCAGCGGCCGGCTTACGCGACAAGCGATCACCTGGCACTTTCCCGGCTACCTGCAGGGCTATGGCACGGACGAATGGCGGACCACGCCGGCCGGGTCGATTCGGATGGGCGACTACAAGTTGATCGAATTCTTCGAGGACGGCACGCTGGAGCTTTATAATCTGGCGGACGACGTCGGCGAGAAAAACAACCTTGCCGAATCGGAACCGGCCATGACCCGAAAGCTGCACGACGCCCTGGTCGCCTGGCGTGAACAAGTCGAGGCTCCCATGCCGGGGCGGAAGTAGTTTCAGCAGGTTTCAGGGGTCAGGGGTCAGGTTTCAGGTTTCAGGTTTCAGGTTTCAGGTTTCAGGGGTCAGTGGTCAGTGGTCAGGGTTTGTGAAAACGTTGCCATCGAATATCAGCCGGAAGGCGCTAGCCTCCGGTTTGCGGGGTTCAAACGATGCCTTGCCGATAACTGTCCGAGCCACGAACCGGACGCTAGCGCGTACCGGCTGATGTTGTGGGGGCTGATTGCTGATTGCTGATTGCTGAACGCTGATTGCTGATTGCTTTTTTCCCATCCTTCAACCACTCGACCAAACATGAATCGCTCGGATGCGGATGAACCGATGGACGACCCGGTTGACGTCGATGAGATCGTCAACGACTTAACCAGCACTCCCCTAGAGGAAGCCGTATTGGGGCTGCCGACCGACCCGGTTGAGCGGCGCGAGCGAATCAGGGATCTGATCGACACCATCAAGGAATACGCCGACAAGCTGGAAGTGGACGACACCAGCCGAGGCGATGTGAAGATCCTCAGCCGCACGCTGCGCGAGCTGCGTTATGCGTTCAAGGTGTTCACGCCGTATCGAGGGCGGCGCAAGGTCACGGTGTTCGGCAGCGCGCGGACGCCGCCGGACGACCCCACCTATCAACTCGCCATCGAATTCGGCCGCCAGATGGCCGCGCACAATTGGTTGATCGTGACGGGCGCGGCCAGCGGCATCATGGAGGCCGGCCACCGCGGCGCCGGCCGCGAGCACTCGATGGGGCTGAACATCATGCTGCCGTTCGAACAGTACGCCAACCCGATCATCGCCGGCGACGAGAAGCTGGTGCATATGAAATACTTCTTCACCCGCAAGCTGATGTTTGTGAAGGAGTGCCACGCCGTCTGCCTGTTGCGCGGCGGCTTCGGCACGCTCGACGAGGGACTCGAAGTGCTCACGCTGCTGCAAACCGGCAAGCGCGATCCCGTACCGGTGGTATTCCTGGAGGCCGAGGGGGAGAGCTACTGGCGCGACTTCGACGCCTACGTCCGCAAGCAATTGCTGGGCAACGGCATGATCAGTCCCGAGGATCTATCGCTGTACAAGGTGACCACCGACGTGGCGGAGGCGGTCGCCGAGACGCTCGATTTTTATCGCGTCTATCACGGCATGCGGTTCGTGCGAAACAAGCTGGTGTTTCGCCTGAACGAGCCCATCAGCGAAGAACTGCTGGCCGCGATCAACGACGAGTACGCCGACATCCTCAAGAAAGGCAAGTTCGCGCAGCGCGAGGCGCTCGGCGAGGAAGAGGACGAACCCTATCTGGCCGGAAAGCCGCGACTGGTATTTCAATTCAACCGGCGGAACCTGGGGCGGCTGCGACAGTTGATCGATACGTTAAACACCGGAAGCGTCTGACGCCTTACTTGCCAATACGATTCGGCGCTTCTTTGCCACGCGCCATATTAAGGGCCTCACCCGACAGATCGTGGTACGCCGAGAACTCGGCAATCGCCGGTTTGCCTTCCGTGGTGGCAATCACCTGCAGCCGCACCTTGGTCGTCGTGCGGCCGACGATCGGGGCAATAAATTCGCTCCCAATTTCACGACCGTTGAAGCAGCTCATCCACTGCTCGCGGTCCGCGTCCCAGTACTCGATCATGTAGCGAATGATCGAGGAACCCGCGGCTTCCTTCAGCTTGAACTCGTTGACCGCCGTCGGCTGGTCGAAGTCGAGTTGCAGCCACTCCCCGGTGGCAGTTTCCGGCCGCCAGGCCGTGGCTGCGTCGTCGTCGATCGCCCGGACTGCTTCGCCGTCGGCGGCTTGCGACGATGCGCTCGCCTGGGCCGCCAGCTTCGGGGTGCCGCAGGCGGCGCTGAGATCCTGGATGACGCAGTCAATGAACGCCGTCCGCTTATCTTTCTCGGGGTCCATCACCCGCATCAGGGCTTCCCCCTTGGAAAGATAGAAGCGGCAGTTCTTCCAGGTCGATTCGTTCCAGTCGGTGGTATTGACGATTGCACATCGCGGCAGGCCGATCGGCCGCTTCGACTTGCCGTTGATCACGCAATTTTTCATTACGATCCCGGAGTGCGGGTGGCCGTCGGAGGCATAGCAGCACAGCAGGAAGCCGGGGCCGTCGGTGTCGTGAAACAGGCAGTTTCGCATGGTCATGTTGTCGCAATTGCCTTCAAAGTCAAAGGCTTGACCGTCGCCGCTGCCGCCGCCGATGGAAATAAAGCCCCATTCGCTATCCTCGAACACCCAATCCTTGCAGCGAAAGAACATCGACCCGGCCACTCCGTTGAACGAGAGAAAGTCATCGAGCCGGCCGATATCGTGCGTCACGCACCGCCGCATCGCGCCGCCGTCGACTCCGCGGATTCCTTGCGGCCATTGGTAGCCTTCCTCGAACAGACAATCTTCCATCACCATGTTCTTGAAGTTGTAGATGTACGACGCTTGCTTGTTGAAGTTGTCGGGGCTGTTCGTCCACACGCCGGAGGCCAAGCGGCGGAAGACGCAGTTCTTGATCATGATGTCGGCCAACACGATCCGGTTGGCCCGCTCATACGAGAAAAAGCAGATCCCCAGGCCGATCTTCCGCTTGGGGTAGTCTTCGTACCGCTGGTACTTCAGCGAGTCGTGGAAGTAGCAATCCTCGATCCAGATGAACTCCTTGGTCTCGCATTCCGCCGAGTACTCCGCGTAAATGCCGGTCATGCAGCGGTTGAACTCGAGGCCGACGATCTTGAAGCCCCCCTGGTCGGAGAGATAAATGCCGGCCAGGTCTTCGTTGTAGTCCTCGCGGTCGATGATCGGCTTGGGGCCGTCGCCGTAGGCCCCAATGAAAATCGGATTCTCCGGCGTGCCTTGTCCCTTGGGATGCAGCTCTTCGTTCCAGGTGTCGCCGCTCTTGAGTAGGATGCGATCGCCAGGGGCCAGCTTAACTTTCGACGCCTTGGCCAATGTTTTCCACGGACCCGCCTCTCCATTCACTTGGGCGGATGTTCCGGTCGATTCGTCGTTGCCTTCCGACTGGCTCACGTAGTAGGTCGTGGCAGCCGGGGCCGGCGCGGCGGTGACCGACGCTGTGATGATCGACGCCAGTACGGCGACTACGAACGCGGCACATAATCCTCGTAGAACTTGCGCGACTCTCATCTGCTGCTCAACCTTTCAATAGGTGTACGCTGTCACAAACAACCGGAAAGCCAGGGCCGGCGCCGATGGCGCTCGGCCCTGGATGATCCGGTATTCACTGCTGTCGCGGCCTTACCGTCCGCGACGCCGCCGCTACTCAGCCGCCTTGCTACCGCCCAGTTTCGCTACGCGGAACCCGTAGTTGGGCCACTTGGCGCTGTAGACGTCGTAGCGGACGTTCGACTGCATGTGGCTGTTGCTATCGTTCAGAAAGAACGAACCGCCGCGAAGGCCGACCTTGCCGCCGCTGCGACTGTCGTTGTACTCCCACACGTTGCCCCCCTGGTCGTAAGTGCCGTAGGCACTGGCCACGCCCTGCTCGCCGACTTCGGTCGCCCAGTTGGTGTTGATGTTGGCCTTTGGCGCGGTATCGCTCTTGGCTGGATACTTCCAGTAACCGCCGCCGCCCGCTTTGCTCGGATCGTAATAGGCCGCCTTGTACCATTCGTTCTCGCTGGGCACCACCCACTGCGGTGACTTTTCCTTTGCCAAGTCCGCGTGGTCAAGCACCGTGACGATGCCGCGGGCGAAAGTGTAGCTGCCGGTCTCGGTATCGCCGCCGTCGGCCTGACCGTTGGTCAACCAGTTGGCGTAACGGGCGGCGCTCTCGAAGGTGACGTAATTCACCGGCCGCTTGCCCATCTCGTCACGCACGGTGTAGGTATAGTCGCCATAAGTGCCGCGGCGCGTGATGCCGCCCCAACCTTCCGGTCCGCCGGCCATCCGCGGGTCGTACAGGCCGCGCGTATCCCGCTTGGCAACCGCGTTGAGGAACGCGCAGTATTCGTCGTTGGTGACCTCGTACTTGCCGATTTCGTAGTCATATTCCACGGCGCCGTAGCCGGTCGAGTCGGCCTTGTTGCCGGCATCGCCGACCGGCACCGTCTCGGGTGCGGCGGCTTGCGCGACTGCGGCGGCGGCCAACAGCAGCGAGGCCG
>JBGTJT010000675.1:0-5304 GCA_041744995.1 Pirellulales bacterium
GGAACAGGTTGGCAACGCCGGCGACGAGAAACACCGCCCCCACGACCAACGGGCCGGTCAGCCAACGGCGGCGAGCCAGCAGCACCGTGGCCGCTCCGCCGACCACCGCCCCCAATTGATGCGCCGCCAGGGTTAACAGAAAGGCCGGCAGCGGCAGCGTGGCAATGAACGCCCGCTCGGCGTCGGCGTCCCGCGGAATCGGATTTCCCTCGGCGTCGCGCTGTTCCGGCGTCGGGTAGATGCGATGCACCACGTTCAGCAGGGCCATTGCGGCGGCCATGCCGATCACCACGCCAAGCATGACTGCCGTTAAGGGACGCACGGTGTGACTCGTCTGGCAATTAGGACGCGGCGGCCCGCCACGGAGGATCAATCGCTTGTGCCGTCCACTGTAGCAGCCGCCCCGGATCGATTCAAAGGGATGCATACCAGCACGCGGCTCAAGCAAGTGCATTTGCGGGGGAGTTGGTCTGTTATTCGAACCGGGTTGGCAGTGGATGCCGTCTGCCTCCGCCGATGCACTCGCTCTCCGCTTCGTGCTTGTATTGCCGGCGACAGCGTGCGGCACGGGGCGATTTGCCCCGCGCTGCTGGGTGGTTTACCATGAAAGGCTGTCCGAATCGTTCATTTCAACGGGAGCCTGTCAGCATGATCCGCCGCACGTTTGCTTTGTTTCTCTGTCCTGCACTGTTGGTCGCCTCGGTCGTTTTCTCGGCTGTCGAAAACGCCGGCGCCGAAGAGGCCAAGCGGCCCAATGTGGTGTTCATCCTCACCGACGATCAGCGGGCCAACTGCCTCGGACTGGCCGAGGACTCCGAGATGACCACGCCGCATATCGACCGGCTGGGCCGCGAGGGGGTCTACTTCCGTAACGCCTTCTGCACGACCAGCCTCTGCTCGCCGTCGCGGGCGTCGATCCTGGGCGGCCTGTACGCCAAGACGCACGGCGTGTCGAACAACTTCACCGATTATCCGGCCGACCTGCCGACCTTTCCGCGGCAATTGCAGAAAGCGGGCTACCAAACCGCCTACGTCGGCAAGTACCACATGGGCGAGGAGGACGACAGCAAGCGGCCCGGGTTCGATCACTTTGTAACCCATAAGGGACAAGGCAAGTACTTCGATACCGAGTTCCGCTTCAACGGCGGCGAGCGCCGCGTGGTGCCCGGTTATTACACCACCGTGGTCACCGACATGGCCTTAGAATGGCTCGACAAGAAAGACGACGACAAGCCGTTTATGCTGTACGTCGGCCACAAGGCGCCGCACAGCTTTTACTTTCCCGAAGAGAAGTACGAACACGCCTTCGACGACGTCGACGTCCGCTATCCGCTCACGGCGTTCCACCTGGCGGATAATCCCAAGTGGTACCAGGAGCGGCTCGACACCTGGCACGGCATCTACGGGCCGATCTTCGATTGGCGCAAGGACTGGCCCGACCGCTCGGCGGCCGGCGTGTTGGAGTTCGCCAACATGGTCCGGGCGTATCGCGGCACGATTCTCAGCGTGGACGATTCGGTCGGCCGGCTGTATGAGCATCTCAAAGAGACCGGCGAGTTGGACAACACGCTGTTCATCTTCACCAGCGACAACGGCCTGCTGGAAGGGGAGCACGGCATGATCGACAAGCGGACGATGCACGAGGGAAGCATTCGCATTCCGCTGGTGGTCCGCTACCCTGGGCTGACCGATCCGACGCAGCCCAAGACGATCGACGAGCAGGTGTTGACGGTCGACTTTGCGCCGTCGATTTTGGAGATCTGCGGGGCCGAGCCATTGGAGAACATCCACGGCAAGAGTTGGAAGAACCTGGTCACCGTCGGCGACGACGACTGGCGCACCAGTTGGCTGTACGAGTACGACTACGAGAAGCAGTTCCCCTACACGCCGAACATCCGCGGCGTCCGAACCGACCGCTGGAAATACATCCGCTACCCGCAAGGCGACGGCGGCCCGGACCAAATCGAGCCGGAACTATACGACATCCGCAGCGACCCACATGAAACCCGCAACCTGTCCCGCGATAAGCGCTACAAGCCGGTCATCGTGCGGATGCACGCCGAGTTGGAACGGCTGATGGACGAGGTGGAAGGCACCCGCGAGATGCCGGTTTATGAGGGGATTGGGAAGGAGTTGCCGGAGGAGTCGATTAGGTAGGTGATTCTTGTCCAATGCGTTAGAATGGCGATGAAGGAGAATCTCTATGCAGGTCACAAAAGCGGAACTCGACAGCTTTCACAAGTTCGCCGTCGCCGTGGTCACCACCGAATCGACCGACGCCACTTGGGAGGATCTGATTGATCGCTGGCGGATTGAGAATCCCACGTCTGATGAGTTTGAGGAGAATGTTGCGGCAATTCAGGAGGCGGTTGAGGAGATGGAACAGGGGCGGATGCGGCCCTTTGAAGAGTTCGATGCGGAGTTTCGAGCACGGCATAATCTTCCGAGTGATGGACTCAGCGAGAGGCACAACATGTCTGGCGATAAAGAATGCCACTTCGCGATCAGCTTCCATGCTCCCGACGGTCTTGTCGGAATCGATAAAACGATTGGCAGTTGTTCGTTCCGGTTGTATGCCTATACGTCTGGCTACAACGGCAAGGTCGTGCTCACAGCTCCATCGAACGACGTTTTCGAGTGGTACATGGATTCGTCGGATTACGACGAAATGTTTGCTTCGGGAAACTTTTTCGCAGGCATTGACGACGCGAAGAAGCATCTCCGCTCATTGTCCAAGTGCTTGACCGCCGCGGACATTCCCCATTCGATTGGACTAGATGATCCGAACGGCGAACTCTGTGCGACATTCGAATATCAGTGGCCGCCAACCATGCCCGTCCCCGTCACTTAGATTTCGCCACCCTCGAAGAAGCAACCGCCGAAGCCGAACGCCTGCTCGTCGCCAGCTACACGCCAACCGGCAAGTGGAATCGGCGCGAGTCCCGAAGAGTTGAAGGCAACTTAATGCAAGGCGAATCCGATCCTGTCCGTTGGTGGAGCAAACGACGGGTGTTGATTGCAATCGTCGTGATTGCCAATTGCCTGCCGTGGGTGCTGTTCAGGATGATCGGTTCGCCTTGGGAATGGCCAAGGGACTATGGGACCGACATTGGATTGGGCAACCGCTATTTGGCTTGGCGAGCATTGGCATCTGCGCTGGCCGTGATCATCGTCACTTGCTGGGAGTACTTCGGTCTTGGCTTTGGCTATCAACTGGACCTTTCGCTGGCGAACTGGAAGTTCGTCATCACAGAAAGCTTGCCGATGGCGCTTTGGGTGTGCGGCACGCTGTATGCGTTTCGGATCGCCGGGTATCGGCTCCAATGGCACGCACCGCGGTTCTTGAGGGGGATCACAGGAGACTCGGCCAAGCCTTAACTTCAATGGCCCTTCATGATGCGCAAGCGGCTGGGTAGCAATGGTGGTACTGTCCAACGTTGCCACGCCGTTCTCCATGAACCAGGAGTAAATGCAAATGGAAACTACTCGCATCCTGTTGGAATGGCATGGTCCGTTTACCGATACGTCGCCGCTGCCCTCCTCGACAGGTGTTTATGCAATGGCAGGGCGCATCTATGGTCGTGAACACGTAAGCCTTCTCTATGTGGGACTTGCGCAGACAGTGACGATCGCAGAACGCTGGACGGACTCGAATCACCGTAACTGGCTGTCAAGGACGGCTAAGTTGCTTGACGGCGGTCTGTATTACGCCGAGTTGGCGGCCGAATATGTTGACGACGTCGAAACCGCGCTCATCTACGTACATCAACCGAATCAAAATGCGTCGAAACTGAGTGGGCTTCCGTCAAAACCATATATCATTCACAACACGAATAACATTCCACCGGGAATGCTTCCAGTGATTGACACATCCTATCCCTGGTTCGGTGTTGTTTCTAAGGAATGATCTGCCTCATCCCAGCATCAACTGCACCGTCGGGCGCCACGGCCGCACGGTTGGCTCCTGCTCGTAGATTGCCTGCACTGCCTGCGGCCCGTAGGCGAATCGGCTCGCTTCAGACCAGCGCCTGCTTGATGACGTGCGCCTCTTCCACGCCGGTGAGCCTCTGGTCCAACCCCTGGTACTTGTAGGTCAGCTTTTCGTGGTTGATGCCCAACTGGTGCAGGATGGTGGCGTTGAGATCGCGGATGTGGTACGGGTCTTCGAGGATGTTGTAGCCGTAGTCGTCGGTCGTGCCGATCAGGTGGCCCCGTTTCACTCCGGCGCCGGCCATCCAGATGGTGAAGCACCGCGGATGGTGGTCGCGGCCGTAGTTCTGCTTGCTCAGCGCGCCCTGGCAATAGACGGTGCGGCCGAACTCGCCGCCCCAAATCACCAGCGTGTCGTCGAGCATGCCTCGCCGCTTGAGATCGGTAATCAACGCATAGCTGGCTTGGTCGACGTCCTTGCACTGCGCCGGCAGGTCGCCCGCGATGTTGCCGTGCTGGTCCCAGCCGCGATGGAAAATCTGTATGCAGCGGACGTCCCGCTCGGCCATCCGCCGGGCGAGCAGGCAACTGGCGGCGAAGGTGCCCGGCTTGGTGACGTCGGGGCCGTACATGTCGAGCGTCTCCTGCGTCTCGTCGGAGATGTCGATCAGCCCCGGCACCGAGGCCTGCATGCGGAACGCCATTTCGTACTGGGCGATGCGGTCTTGAATTTCCGGATCGCCCAGCCGCTGATAATTCTGCTGGTTCAGCGCCGCCAGGCCGTCGAGCATGTGGCGGCGGGTGTCGCGGTCGACGCCGTCGGGGTTGGTCAAATACAACACCGGATCGCCACTGCTGCGGAGGCTGACGCCTTGATACTTGCTCGCCAAAAAGCCGCTTCCCCACAGCCGCTCGTACAGCGCCTGCGCGTCGCGCTTGGCGCTCCAGGTGGCCTGCATCACGATGAAGCTTGGCAGATCCTTGTTGAGCGTGCCCAGTCCGTAACTGATCCAGGCGCCCAGGCTCGGTCGGCCGGGGAGTTGATTGCCCGTTTGGATGTAGGTGATCGCCGGATCGTGGTTGATCGCCTCGGTGTGCATCGAGCGGATGAAGGTCACGTCGTCGACGATCTTCGTCGTGTGCGGCAGCAGTTCGCTGACCCACGCGCCTTGGCCGTGGCCGCCGTACTGCGCAAACTGGTACTTGCTCGGCGCCACCGGAAACCGCTTCTGGCCGCTGGTCATGGTGGTGAATCGCTGTCCCATCACCACCTCGGCCGGCAGATCCTGATCGTATTTGTCGGCCAGACCCGGCTTGTGATCGAACATGTCCAACTGCGACGGCGCGCCCGACATGAACAGGTAGATCACCCGC
>JBGTJT010000676.1:0-6286 GCA_041744995.1 Pirellulales bacterium
ACTGTTGTTGCTGCTGTTGGGGGCGTTTCTGTGGTTCAACCGGCCGCAACTGATCGTCACGCCCGCCGAATGGGCTGGCCCGCAGGGAAGCCAAATGAAGTTCTCCGTCACCGACAAGCGGTGGTACTTTTTCGAGGACGACGTGACCAGTCAGGTGATTGCGCAATCGCTCGACCCGCGGGTGGTCTCATTCCGCAGGCACGCACCGATTGCCAGCGCCAATCGTCAGGGCGAGACGACCTTGACCTTCCTGCATAAGGACCGGGCCACGACCGTCGCGGCCCAGGTCGGCCCGCCGGAGAATCCGGCATCGCTGGTCGTGACGCCGGAGAACCTGACGGTGACCGTCGGCGGCACCAAGGCGCTGTCGGTGATTGGCAAATACCCCAACGGGCAGGAGGCCGATCTAACAGCGGCGGCCACCTACGCATCGGCCGATTCCGAAACGGCGTTCGTCTACAACGGCCGGATCGAAGGCATCCAGGCGGGCGCCACGACAATCGCCGTCCGCTATCAGGCGCCCGATTCCAGCGGCTATGTCGAGCAAGTCGTGCCGGTCACGGTAAAAGCCGTCGAGTTCACGGGTCTGGAGATCGCCCTCGATCCCGCTTCGCTGGCCTCCGACCAAAGCGGGCGGATCGAAGTGTTTGGCGTCGACGCCGACGGCGAACGATACGACCTGCTCGAGTCTTCCCAACTTGAGCTAACGCTCACAACTCCCGATGGCGAACCGGCCAGCGAACGGGCGGTGATCGAGGGCGAGTATCTGGTCGCACGATCGGCCGGCGACGTCGTGCTGCGGGCCGCCTTTGGTGAATGGACCAAGGAATTGCGGGTCGCCATCAGCGGCGACAGCCTGCTGCCGCAGGGAACCTTTTTGGTATCCCCGGCGGAAGTCGACATGAAGGTCGGCGAATTTTTCGCTTTGGATATCCGTTCCGCCAGCAACGATCCGTTGGAAATCGCCAGCAGCGACGAGAGCATTGTGTACGCTTGGGAAGAGGGAGAGCTTTCCGGCGGCGCCGCCGGAGAGGCCGAGGTCACGGTGAAGCAAGGTTCGGCGTCGCAGGTGGTCAAAGTGACCGTATCCGAAGCCGAATATGCCTCGGTGCGAATCGCGCCGCGCGACATCGACGTGCGGCTGGGCGATGTCGCGGCGTTGACTGTTTACGGTACCACGACCGACGGCGAGGAAGTGAGGCTCAGCCCGCAATCGCTATCGTGGATTCAGCAACCGCTCAGTGAGTACGCCGACTTCAATCGAGAGACGCTCGAGATCGTCGGATTGCGAAGAACGAGCGAACCCCAAACCGTTCAGGTCGGTTATGGCGACAATGAAGCGCTGACTGCCCGCGCCACGTTCGAGGTTGTTGGAGCGTCGGAATCGTTGGTCATGGCCGACGATGAGTTCCTATCGCATCCGCCGATTGGTCTACCCGGCCGCACGGTGGTGCGTGCGCCGATCCATCTCGGCACAGGATACGGAGGCAATGTGTTCACGTCCGACGCTGGCCTAGTGGTTCGCGATTTTGGCGACGATACCATGTGGGCCAGGGCGAACATCGCGCCGGGCAGCACGATCATCGGGGCCGACGGATTTCTGTTCGACGGAGTTTCCGACGCCGATTTGCGGCGGTATCTGTTGGAGAATCCGCTCGGCCCGCATTCCCGCCTGTTAGTGCGCGGTCCCGACGGCGTCGAACGACTCGTCGAACTGGGGCAAATAGGCCGCGTGGTGCAGGATGTGGAAGTCGCCAAGGTCACGCCCGTCAACGTGACGCCCGACGCATTCGACGCCGGCTTGGTCGTGAGCGTCCGCCTGGCGGGCGATTATCGCGTGTTGTCGGCGGCGCGCGAACCATTGACCGATTTCACTACGATTCCGGCCGGCGGTTCGGCCACGTTCGAGTTAACCGGCATCCCGCGTTCCGCCGACGACGAGCATCAAATCTTGGTCGAACGCCGCATTGGCGACACGCTGCTGCCGTATCCCTTGACTTTCAAGCTGGAAAGCCAGTAGTCGGGTCTCACGGCCGGGGCGATTTCACGAGCATTGCCGATAACGCACATACCGAAGGATAACCGTGGGCTTTCCAGACGATCGCGATCGCGTACTCATCCGCAAGGCGGAACGGACCGAAGAACTGGCGACTGAACTGGCGCATTGGGTGGCGGAGTTCAACGACGAGCGGATCGCCAAAGACTTGGCCCCGATCGCCCCTAGCGACGAGTTCGAGCTGACCCGGCTCCGCCGTATGGCGTCGAATTTGTACAGCTCGGCTAAAGTGCCGGTCGCGGCGGCCGTCTACGGGCCTTCGCAGGTCGGCAAGAGTCTGTTCGTGGGCCGTGTGCTGACGCAAAGCAGCCCCGAATACAGCCCGCTGGGCCGCGACGAGCAGAATGGCGAGCCGGCCTATTATCAGCATCTGTCGTTCGATACCGACCTGAATCCGCAAAGCGGCTCGAACGAAGCGACCGCCCTGGTCACGCGGTTTACCACCAAGGACCGGATCGCGGCCAGCACCGCGCCGGAGTATCCGGTGATGGTTCGCGCGCTGACCCGTGCGCAGTGGCTTCGCGTCCTGGCGCGGGGCTTTGCGGTGGAGTGCGCCACGCCGGAAACCAACTGGAAGGAGGACGAACTGGAAGACCTGTTCCAGGACGTTTTCAAACGCTACTCGGCGCAGACGGTCGATCGCCGCTGGCGGATGGACCTGTTGGACGCCTACAGCTACATGCGCACCGTCGACCGCCGCGGCTTTCAGTCCAAGGAGGCGGTCGTCAACGGCCTGCTGACGCGCTACCCTTTGACCAACGACGGCTACGCCGCCATCGCGGCCAATCTGTTCTGGGACAACTGGGGTTCCCTCACCCAGTTGTTTATCCGGATCAACGAGTTCCTCAACCGGATCGCCAGCGAAGAGCACGATCCGGCGATCCTGGTCCATTGGGCGGGCGTGCGGTTTTTGCTCGACAGCCAGCGTGCCAAGGTCCACGAGCGGCGCCAGTCGAAATGCTTCAACAAGGTCGACTGGTCCGACTTCAAACTCGGCACGCAAGGGGGCTGGCACGTGCTGGAGTATCATCCGGGGAAGGGGGGCGGCACCGAGCAGTTGGAGACCATCCAGGCCGCCATGCTCGAGATGGTGCTGCCGATCCTGCCGCACCGCATCACCGAAGACTGGCGCAAGGTGATCGAGCAGATCGACATCCTCGACGTGCCCGGCATGAGGGCCGGCCGCCAAGGCGCCGAGGAAGGCAAGCGAACCAGCGCCGAGACGCTCGAAGAGCAGATGGAGATCGTCAAACGCGGCAAGGTCGCGTACCTATTCGAGCGGTACACCGAGGAGTTGCAAATCCAAACGCTGCTGCTGCTGGCCCGTGGCGGCAACTTGGAAGTGACCGCCCAAATGAAGTCGCACATCGACAAGTGGGGCCGGGCGCGGTACGGAGAGGATATCTTTCCCGAGCGCGTTCGCGACAAGAAGCCTTCGCTGTTTCTTGGCGTCACCGGCATCGACGAGGAGTTTCGCAACCGCGACGAGTATGCCGACAGCATGCTCTACGAGGCGCGGTTGTCCCAGTTGGTCGACGCGCTCGACGACGTGATGACCGACTTTGGCGGCAAGGGGCAGAACTTCACCAACGTCTATCCGATCCGCTATCCCGGCACCTGGGACGCCGACCAACGGGCGCGCGACGCCAACGGACCCGAGAAATGGGAAAAAGCGGGGGAGGCGTTCGTCGGCTCGCAGATGGTGCAAAAATTCGTCGCCGACGCCGAACTCAAGTGGAACGCGGCGATGATCGACGGCGACGGCGGTATGTCGCTGATCGCCAAGGGGTGGCGCGAGGTGACCACGGCCACCAAGAAGCAGGATCAACTTGAAAAAAACATCAACGAAATTTACGGACGCCTGCTGCAACTCGGGCAAGGCTGGGTGGTCGATCCCGACAGCAACGTCGACCGCGAAAAGCGAGTCCAACTTGCCAAACGGGTGGTCGAATGGCTCGAAAGCGACAAGCAGGCTATTTACGAACGAGTGCAGGGCCTGGAGCGGGCGCTGACCTTCGACGACGGCGATCAATGGCGCTTGAGCGATTTCGCGGATATTCCGGCCCGTACCGGCGTGGGCCGGCCCGACTCGCTTGAGAAGCGGTTCCCCCGCTATTTCCAGGAGTTCCTGCACGAATGGGCCACGCTCGGGGCGCAGCAGGCTTGGGAAGAGTACACCAACAAACATCCGCACGGCGGGCCGTGGCTGTCGACCGAGGATTTTGCCGCGCTGGCGCGGTACCTGCGCGATTACCTTTGCTCGCCCGGGGTGTTCGAGGCGGTCAATGCGCAGTTGTTGAAAGTGGTGGGCCTCAAGTTGCGGGACGAGGCGGCCAAACGCCGCGCGCGGCGCAAGTACGTGCGGATCATGCTCAACGACTACATGATGAACCCCGGCCCGGCCAGCGACATCAAGGCCGATTCCGACCGGGACGACGACGAACAAGATCGCGACTTCGACGACTTCGGCCTGATGGCCTCGTTTGTCGGCCGCTGGCGCCACCGACTGCCCGAGGTACTCGCCGGCGGCGCCGGCAGCGAGATCCATATCCCGCCGGGCAACTCGCAGTTGATCGAAGTGCTTGCGCCCTTTGAAACGGAATAGTAGTGGAGAGCGAGTATGAGGTTGAATGCGGAAAGCGGAATGCGGAATGCGGCGCAAGCGATCTGCGGCGCGGATAGGTGTTCCAACCGCTTGCGCCGCATTCCGCACTCCGCATTCCGCATTTCCCCACTTTGCCAATCCTAAATCCCAAATCCTAAATCCTAAATCCCAACTCCCCCCCATGCACATCCTCTTCGCGAACACCGGCGTTCAAATCGTCTGCATCCCGCTGCCCACCGGCCGCCGCTATACGACCGCGCAGATTGGCTACGGATGGCAGTCTTGCGAGTGCCGCGTGCCGCTGGGCGAGGAGGAGGATCCCGAAGAGCGCAAGCCCGCCAAGAAGTTCGCCTACATTCAGTGGCAGATCATCCAATCGGCGGTCAGCAAGCTGTTTCTGGCGGTCGACACCACGCTCGGCGATCCGGAGGTCGGCTACTTCTGCGATCCGACTTCGCTGGCCGGCGACTTCAACGTCAAGCTGACCGAAATCGTCGATCTGCAAGGTGAACCGCTGGCTGGCATTCCGCCGGTCGAGCTGGTGCTGCGGGCCGCCACGGCCACCGCCGGCGAGGCGAAGCCGGTCCACATGGTCGTCGACTTCGGCAACAGCCGCACCGGCGCGCTGCTGCTGGAGGTGGCGGGCGAAGTGACCCAGGCGCCGGAAATGACTCCGTTCGAGTTGACCAGCCGCTACAGTCTCGACGCCTTCAACGACGAAGGCGAGGCGGTCAGCAAGCCGGCCGCGCGGTGGTTCACTTCCAAGACACGGTGGTGCAACTCCCCTTACCAGCAGCCGCCGGAGATGCCCAAGAAGGAATACTATCGCGAGACGGTCAAGGGGCTAATGGGCAAGAAGACCGTCACCCGCGAACGCGAGACGCAGGTCCGCCCGCGGCTGTTCGACGATCTCTCGCTCTGCCGGCTGGGCAAGGAAGGGAGCGACGTCTGCCAGGTGATGCACGCCGAGGGAGACTTCCGCACCGGCGTCAGCTCGCCCAAGCGCTACCTGTGGGCCGACGACGATAGTTGGCTGGAAGGCGCCTTCTGGTACATGGCCGATCCGCACGATCGGCAGAAGACCGGCACGTTCGCCTCCAAGTTGCAAGGGCGGTTCCTGCGGTATCTGCACGAGGACGATCGCGACTTCCTGCTCAATGAAAAGGGGTTCAGTGAAGACGACTACGCCCAGGAGGTGCCAGTCAAGCCGCGGCACGCACCGCGTGGCATGATGGTCGCGGCGTTGTATGAAATGCTTTGCCAGGCGTACACCTACGTGAACTCCTACGGCTATCGCTCTCGCAGCACCGACCCGGCGCGAACCCGCGAGATCCGCAGCTTCACACTGACGTTTCCCAGCGGCATGTTCCAGGACGAGCGCGATCGCTTCGCGCAGCAGGCGCAGAAGGCGATCAACATCTTCATGGACACGCTCGGCAAGAATCAAAAGCACGCGCCGCCGCTGACGCTGTCGATCGACGAGGCGAGCGCCGTGCATCTGACCTATATCTGGAGCGAACTATCGATGCTCGGCCAGGATCCGCGGCTGTGGTTCGCCGCCATGTGCCAGCAGCATCAGCCGGTTCGGATTGCCGCCGGCGGGGACGATTCCGACGACCAAGGCG
>JBGTJT010000677.1:0-3466 GCA_041744995.1 Pirellulales bacterium
GGGTATCAAGATCACGTCGCCACCGCCGGCGATTCCGGCATGCAAGGCGATCCAGCCGGCGTGGCGACCCATCACCTCCAGCAGCATGATTCGCTCGTGACTGGCGCCGGTCGTGTGCAACCGATCCAAGGCGTCGGTGGCGCAGGTCACCGCGCTGTCGAAGCCGAACGTGAAGGCGGTGGCCGACAGGTCGTTGTCGATGGTCTTCGGCACGCCGACTACGGGAATGCCATACTCGTGAAACTGCTGCGCGACGGCCAGCGAGCCGTCGCCGCCGATGCAGACCAAACCGGAGATGTGCAACTGGTCGCACGTCTGGCGGACCGCGGCCAGCAAGTTCGGATCGAGGTCGACCCGTTCGTTGACGCCCCGCACCGCCCCGAACCGCCCCTTGTTGGTCGAGCCGAGGATCGTGCCGCCGTGCGTGAGAATGCCTTGGGTGTTGTCGCAATTGAGCGGCATGTAAGTAACCGGATCGACCAGCCCCTCGTAGCCGCGACGGAATCCGACGCAATCGTAGCCGAGTTGATTGGCCGCCTTGACCACGCCTCGAATCACGGCGTTCAGCCCAGGACAGTCGCCGCCGCTGGTCAACACGCCGATCCGCTTTCGCTCGCTCATCGCTCACCCTTCGCTGATTGGATTCGCCTTGCGCAACCGGCGCGCGAGGCTTTGGGAAAGTCTAGGTCGCGATTCTTTCGGCGTGGTCCGCCGCGCCATCGGTATAATCGCTGCATCCGCGCGGCCCGCGGCGACGCTTCTCATGGCGGGGATTGATGCGAAAATCGGGGTCCACTTCGGCGCACGCTGCGGTACAATCAAACCAGGCGAGCCAACGAGTTGGCCGCCAGCGATGTTCCCCTAAAATCCTCATCGCCGTTACTCACTCCGCCGAGGGCCGATATGCGTACCATCATTTTCCTGGGGCTTCTGATCGCTTCGCTTTCCTGCCTCGCCGCAGACGAAATAGATCCCGCCCAGCAGTGGCCGCAATGGCGGGGGCCTTCTTTCGACGGAACCTCTAGCACGGCCAAGCCGCCGCTGACTTGGGACGCCGACACAAACATTTCCTGGAAGACGCCCCTGCCGGGCAAAGGGAGCGCCACGCCGATTGTTTGGGGCGACCGCGTATTTGTCACCACGGCCGTCGACACCGGCAGAAAAGCCAAGCCGGAGGATATTCCGCCCCCCGATCCGCGATTCGCCGAAAAGCGAACCGAAGTGCCTGAGAACTACCACCAATTCAAGGTCTTCGCACTGGATCGAACCACAGGCAAAGTGATTTGGGAATTCATCTGCGCCGAGAGAGTGCCGCACGAAGGCCATCATTCCACGCACAGTTACGCCGGCGCTTCTCCCGCGACCGACGGAGAGCGGCTGGTCGTCTCGTTTGGGTCGTTCGGCATCTACTGCTTCGACTTGAACGGCAAGCTGCTTTGGGAAAAGCAACTCGGCCGGCAGGAGACCCGGCTCGGTTGGGGCGAAGCCGTGACCCCGGCGCTGCACAACGGCAGAGTCTATGTGAACTGGGATCACGAGGGGGACTCCTTCATTACCGCGCTGGACGCCGCCGACGGCAAGACCTTGTGGAAAGTCGATCGCGACGAACCTTCCTCCTGGGCGACGCCGCTCGTCGTTGAGTACCAAGGCAAGACACAGGTTATTACGCCGGGAACCAACGAAGTCCGCAGCTACGACGCCGAAACGGGAGAAGTGGTTTGGCGCCACGAAGGCTTGACGTTGAACTGCATTCCGTCGCCGCTGAGGCATGAGGACTCGGCCATTCTGATGAGTGGCTTTCGCGGCAACGCCGCCGCGGCCATTCCGTTGGACGCAACGGGCGACGCCACCGACGACGCCCTGTGGACGCTCGATCGCGGCACGCCCTATGTGCCCTCGCCTGTTTTGGCGGCCGGTCGCTTGTACTTCACGCAGTCGAACAACAACATTTTGACGAGTGTCGACGCCGCCACCGGCGAGGTGCTGATGGACCGCACGCGTCTGGAGGCCCTCCGCAACATTTACGCCTCGCCCGTGGCGGCCGCCGGGCGGATTTACTTTATCGATCGCGATGGAACCGCCGTGGTGATTAAGCAGGGCGATCGGCTGGAAGTGCTGGCAACCAACCAGTTGGGCGAACCGGTCGACGCGTCGCCGGCATTGGCCGGACGGCAGATGTTTCTGCGGGGCGAGAAACACGTCTGGTGCATTGAGGAGAAATAAGCCTTTGGAATTACTTCGATCGTCTCAAGCAGCGATGTAGTAATACTTCAGCCGTCTAAAGCAAAACCCTTCTCCCTCTGGGAGAAGGTGGCTGCGCAGCAGACGGATGAGGGCGGCGCCGCCAATTGGCTATGCCTCTTGATGGCGCCGATGAAGGCACGGGCGACTAGCACCGCCGCCCTCATCCGGCCTTCGGCCACCTTCTCCCCGAGGGAGAAGGGGTTGCATGTTGCCATCTCTTGCTGCTGCAATCGGCTGAAGTGAGCGGCGCAACTCGGTCTGACGGCTCAGCTTCGATCTACTGGGCCTGGCCGGCTAGCGGGAAATGCTTGGCACGTGCCGCAACATCTGCTAACATCAATAGTTAGATTGCCATGGGCGAATCCTGGGAAGCCGGCTGCCCGTGGCGAGCGTTGACGCCAAATTCCTACCTCTTGGCGCGTCCGCTCTGAATCGCCCTTCCCGTTCGTTGCCGCGTTTTCTGGTGAGAACTTCCATGCGAAGCTTCCCCTTTGTCGCTTTGTTGGTTTCTGTTGCGCTGACTCTTGGTTCGTCGCCGGCGGCTGCCGCCGATCTGGCCGCCTACGAGGCGGCCTTGCCCGGCAAGGTGCGGGCGCTGTCGGTCGATCCGGCCGAGGTCCGTTTGCAGGGTCCGTTTGACTACCAGCAGTTGGTCGTTCGCGGCACGCTCGACAACGGCGAAGTGGTCGATCTGACCCGCGCCGCGAAGATCGAAGGTGACAAGCAACTCCTGACGATCGCCGAGAATCGCCTGGTGCGGCCGGCCGCCGACGGCGCGGGCAAGCTGCGGATTTCCTTCGGCGACCAGTCGATCGAGACGCCTGTGGCGGTGAGCGGTTCCGGCGCCGAATACGAGCCGGACTACATCCGCGACGTGATGCCGGCGATGAGCAAGATGGGCTGCAACGCCGGCACGTGCCACGGCTCGAAGGACGGCAAGAACGGTTTCCAACTAAGCTTGCGGGGCTACGATCCCACGCACGACTACCGCGCGCTCACCGACGACATCGCCGGCCGCCGCTTCAATCGGGCCGCTCCCGAACAAAGCCTGATGCTGCTCAAGCCGACCGGCGTGGTGCCGCATGAAGGGGGCGTCACCATGCAGCCGGGCGATCCCTACTACCAGATCTTGCGCAACTGGATCGCCGGCGGCGTGCAGCTCGATCTCGACGCGCCCCGGGTGGCTTCTATCGAAGTCTTCCCCAACGACGTGGTCGTGCCG
>JBGTJT010000678.1:0-5625 GCA_041744995.1 Pirellulales bacterium
GAAGGGGGCGGCCCAGCCTGAGGCGGCAAAGCCCAAGCCAACCGGCAAACCGAGCACGGCCGATATCCTGGCGGCTGCTCGCGGTGAGAAGTCGGCGGCGTCCGCGGCGCCGGCGGAACCAGCCGAGTCACCGCAACCGCAGGCTCAGGATGCAGGGGAAAAAGTCGACCGCACGACGATGTCCGTCGCAGACATCCTCGCCTGGTGCCGCGCCCATGATGGCAAGTGAGACGGCGCCAAGCTGCGTTGAGCGCCACGGCTGGCTTGTCCAGCCGCAGGCGTCGGGCGAAATCGGGCGTTTCAGAGAGGACGTGCTTCGCATGAAAACAACACGCCTCGTTCATTTGTTGCGCGCCCACGCAACGGTGCTGCTGCTGATCGTGGCGTTCGCCGCGATCGATTATCTGATTCCACTCATTAGCTGGCCATTGAAACGGGACGCCGCCTCGGCGGCAAGCGTTGGCGCGATCTTCGGGTTTCTGCTGGCGCAAATCTATCTGCTCGGTTTTTGGGCGGCGCTCGGGACCGGCTCGCCGCTGGTGCGCCTGCCTGCGGCGATTCTGCTTGCGCTGGTCGGCTTTGGATTGTTTCTCGTGAACGAAATGGCATTTGGATTTGTGGGCAGCTTTGTGCCGGCGACTACGGTTATCGCCGTGCCGATGCTGATGATCTTAGCGCTGCCCTGGACCGCTGGCCGGTTCATTCGCGGCTGGCAGTTCAGTCGCACTCCGGATCGGCAACCGAGGCGGCAATACCTGCACATCAAGCACCTGTTGATCAGCGTCACGCTCGTCGCCCTGATCCTCGCCTGGTGCCGTGTTGTCTTTTTACCCGAAGACGCCTGGCGAATCGCCAGTAATACGCTCGTCCGATTGTGGATATTCCTGGCGCTGGTCCTTTTATTCATTTGGCCCCTGTTATTGCCTTGCGTGGCGTTTGTGTTTCGCCAACCAGACAGGCCGGCGGCATTCACGCTGGCGTGGGCCGTCGTGTGGGCGCTGTTCCTGGCGATCGTCTCATTGTTGGGATCCTCCCTTACGTTTACCTATAGCTCGGAGGCGTTTCTCTTTTGGTCGGCCCTCAACTGGGCGTTGTTCCTGACCGTCGGCGGCGTGCTGTTGCTGCTGCGGCGCGACGGCTATCGCTGGACCCGAAAATACGGCGGAAACGGAAATAACGATTGACTCCGCCGGGTGAATCTGTTCAAGTCAATATTCTCACCTTTCTACTTTCATCACTCGGGGGACGCACATCATGAGCATGGTCCATATCTGGTTGCCGATCGCGCTGGCCGGCGTCGCCAATCATGTCCTCAGCACCGTGTTCTGGATGATGCTGCCGTTCCACAAGCGGGAATGGAAGAAGCTGCCGGACGAAGACGAGTTCATGGACCTGATTTCGTTCAGCAATATTCCGCCAGGGCAGTACGTGTTTCCGCTGACTTACGATTCGGTCGAGATGCGGAAGCCGGCGTTTTTGGCCAAGCAGCGGCGGGGAACCGGCATGTTGGTGACCTGGAAAAAGCCGCCGCACATGCTGCTGGCGATCGTCTCGACGCTGGGATTCTTCGTGCTGGCGTCGTTCGTGATCGGCTACCTGGCGATGTTGGCGCTGGAGCCGGGAACGCCTCCTATGGAGGTGTTCCGATTCGTATTCACCGCCGGCTTGCTGGCGCACTGCTCGGCCAAGTTCCCCTACGTGCTATGGTTCCGCCGCCGCATCCTATTGGAACTGTTCGACGGCGTAGCCTACGCCGCGGCCACCGCCGCCATCTTCGCCGCCCTCTGGCCCGATTGGGCGCAGCCATAATACCAGCCAGGCAATACCAGCACGACGCGAAGAACGAGTGCATCGGCGATACCAGCACGAAGCGCGAGCGAGTGCATCCGCGGGGGCGTGCGTTCTCTGAGCGCGAACGGTTTGGCGCCGGTGGACTCTCACCGCCGCTGATGCACTTGCTTGCGCTGCGTGCTGGTATTCACTTGCTTGCGCCGCGTGCTGGTATTAACTGACGGCTAAGTTGGATTCACCAGTTGCAGCAGCCGCGTCATGCGGGGATCGTCGGCGTCGGCCACGGTTTGCCATTCGTTGCGGATCCAATCCAGATCGAGGCCCGCTTGGGCCGCGGCCACGAGATTCTCGATGTCCAGCCAGTCCTGCGTGCGGGCGGCCATCAGCTTCATCAGGATGAGACCCTCGGCGGAGGCCACGCGCACGCGTTGGCCAAGCCACGACTCCTCGGTCGCCCGATCCAGGATATGCTGATAGGCCGGTATCACCGCCTTGAGCCAATCGACCTGGATGCCGTGATACGAAAGGACCACCATATGGTGCTCGGTCCACTCGCGGATGGTAGCGAGCTGATCGAGCTGGAAGCCGTGATTCTCCAGCGTTTCCAGCACCCCGGGCAAGGTGACCTGCGGAATCTGCAATAAGAAGTCGACATCCTTGGTAAATCGCGCCTGGGAGCGATAGCCAGCGGCCAATCCGCCAATCAGTGCGTAGTCGACGCGGTGTTGCCGGAGAGCAGCGGCCGTACTGGCGACGCCCTGCCGCAACTCTTGCATTACGTCGTTGGGATCATTTTCCATGGCGAGCAAACAATTCCTGTTGAATCTGCCGCCATTGGGCGTCTTCATCCGCCTGTCGCTGTTCGATCCACTCTCGTCGCTCGGACGTGCGGGTCATGGTTAATCCCAGCGCCATTAGCCCGACGATCTCGCGCCACCGCTCATCCGGCGGCAGCCGCTGGAATTCCGCGCAGCGGCGGATTCTTTCTTGCTGCGGATCGGGGAATTGGAGCGGCGATTGCATGGCCCGAGCTGCTAGCCGAATAGGGCGGTGACGGGTTCCGCCTTGACCAGTTCGCGGGGCTGGTTGAGGTGGTTGTAGACGATCGAGGTGCTCTGGATGCCGACCGCGTGATAGATGGTGGCCAGCAGTTCGTTGGGATGCACCGGGTTGGAGAGCGGCGCGCTGGCCGTTTCGTCCGATTCGCCGTACACGTTGCCCCGCTTGATGCCCGCGCCCGCCAGGCAGGCGGTGTAGCAGTAGGGCCAGTGGTCGCGGCCGTCGGCGCTGTTGTCGTTGCCGCTGGTGCTGACGCCCCGTTGCGGACTGCGGCCGAACTCGCCGACCACCACCACCAAGGTATCTTCCAGCAGGCCCCGCTCGTCCATGTCGGCGATCAGCGCCGACACGCCGCTGTCGAACATCGGCCCGCTTTGGGTCTTCATCCGCTTGGTGAGATCTTTGTGATGATCCCAGGAGTGGTTGTCGCTGTTGGCGACCTTCGGCCAGATCACTTCCACGACCCGGGTGCCCGCCTCGACCAGTCGGCGGGCCAGCAGGCAGCTTTGGCCGAACGTGTTGCGGCCGTATAGGTCGCGGGTGGCGTCAGTTTCTTGCTTCAGGTCGAAGGCCTCGCGGGCCTGGCCCGACATGATCAGCCCCAGCGCCTGCTCGTAGTATTTGTCGAGTTCGTAACTGGCCACCGCCTTGTCGATCGTTGGCATGCCGCCGTTGATCAACTCTCGCAGCCGGGCGCGGCGCTGGAGCCGTTCGCTGGTCACCTCCGGCCGCAGTTTCAGGTCGTCGACTTTGATCTTCTCCATCTTGTTCATGTCCATATCATCGCCCGGCGGGTAGAGATAATACGGATCGAACCCGCGTCCCAGGAAGCCGGCGGTGCCCGCCTTGCCGACCACGTTGCTCTCCTGCAGCGGTCGGGGCATCATCACGAACGGCAGCATCGGCACGGTGGGCGGCTTGAGCCGAATGATGTTGCTGCCGAAGTTGGGATAGTCCTTCGGCGATGGCGGTTCGAGCTGTCCCGAGGGGCTGACCTTGTCGGCGGTGTAGCCGGTCATCATCTGGTAGATGGCGGCCGTGTGGTTGAACAGGCCGACCGGCTCGTAGCTCATGGAGCGAATCAGCGTGACCTTGTCGGTCACCTGGGCGAACTTGGGCAGGATCTCGGTCACGTCCATGCCCGGCACCTTCGACGGAATCCGCTTGTATGCGCTGCGGACGTTGTCGGGCACGTCGTCCTTGGGGTCCCACATGTCGATGTGGCTCGGTCCGCCTTGCAGGTAGAGCATCAACACGCTCTTGGCGCGGCCCCAGCCCGGCCCGCCGGTGGTTTGCTCGGCCGCCTGGGCCTGTCCGGTGCGGAGCATCTGCGAGAGCGACAAGCCGAGCACGGCGGAACCACCCACACGGAGAATATCGCGCCGCGAGACGCCGACCGTCGAATCGCAAACGTCCTTGCCGCGTTGACCGGGAATAACAAGCATGGCGGTAGTCCTCGACAGGGGAGAGCAGGGCGGCAAAGGGGGCGCTATTGCAAGCTCTTAGTATAGCAAATAGCGCCGGGCGACGTCAAATTTGCGCCTATTCGAATAGGCGTCCAGTTTCCAGGATGTCCATTCTGCAGATTTCAGCATTTTGACCAACTTTTGTTGTTCGCACTGGCTGATATGCGTGAGCGGTTCTGCAATGGCAATAGGCTGCACATGATTGGTAAATAAATCTTTTGTTGATCTATTGCAAACTGTTTACCGAATAGGTAAAGTATACTAATGAGAGGTATGAATGGATATCTGCTTCGAAACATCCCGCTTGGCCAAACTCTGCAACACGGAGAAAAAGCTGCGCGGAAAGTACGGCCCACGGATGGCTGGCGTGATTCAGCAACGCCTCTCTGATTTAGCTGATGCCGAAACCTTAGATGTGATGTTGTCACTGCCAGGTCGATGTCACGAGCTAACTGGAGACCGAAAGGGACAGTTGGCCGTTGACTTGGTTCATCCCGACAGATTGATTTTTAAGCCCGATCACGATCCAGTGCCAACAAAGGAGGATGGAGGACTGGACTGGTTTGCGGTCACGAAGATCATCGTTGTCGGTATCGGCGATTATCACTAGGAGTCCCCAGATGCCTACACAATACAAATTCCAACCCGACTACGTTGTTCCACCTGGAGAAACGCTTAAGGAAACACTCGAAATGCTTGGCTTGTCTCAAGCTGATTTGGCCGTCCGCACGGGTCTGGCAGAGAAAACGGTTAGTCAGATTGTGAACGGACTTGCACCGATCACTTACGACACCGCAGAAAAACTTGAGTTTGTTACGGGCGTACCTGCGTCATTTTGGAATCGCCGCGAATTGACTTACCGTGAAGGTCTTTTCCGTCAAGTCGAGAAATCGCGCCTTGTGGATGATGTTGAATGGCTGAAGTCTATTCCGGTGGATGAAATTGTTTCCCGAGGTTTTATTGCTGCAACTGATGACAAAGTGGAATTAGTGCGACGTGTACTTAAGTTTTTTGGAGTAAGCAGTGTTGCGTCGTGGCACAATACGTGGTCCAAACCAGCAGCGCAGTATCGGGGCGGAAATGCTCAACAGCGACACCCGGGTTACGTTGCTGCCTGGTTGCGGATGGGAGAGTTGCAGGCAAGCAAGATAGATTGCGAAGCATTTGACGCGCGAGAGTTTCGTCGGGTTTTACATGAAATTCGTGGCTTGACCCTAAATTCGGCTTCTGAATGGCGACCGAGGTTACGCGACTTATGTGGACAGGCCGGTGTATGCTTTGTTTTGACTAAGGAGATTTCGCGGGCGTC
>JBGTJT010000679.1:0-2235 GCA_041744995.1 Pirellulales bacterium
TCGGTTTGCAAGGGACGAAAGGAATCGTACCCCCAATACTTGCGAAGGGTTTCGGTTAGCTGCTGCACGGCCGGCGTCCTGGGCAAGCGGTTGGGGCGATACGATATCCTATAGGTATATCAGCGACGCCCGGTGCGGCTCAACCCGCCACCGTCGCAGGACGCTTCGGCGGCCTGCGGCGGAGAGTCTCAGGAATCGCTCAAAACCACTTCGGTATTTGCTTCGCCTGACGCCTCGTCGACTCCAGTTTCGTTTGGAACAGGAGGAAACAGAGAGAACGGAGAAGTGATTCTCTGTTGCCTCCTATCCCCTCTGTTCACTTGAAGTTGCTCCCGGCAGCCTTCCAAAAATCAAATATTACATCAACCACTACTACTACATGCTGGATCGCCATTCAGCCTTAGACTATTCGATACCACATCACTTCGAACGGACCGAGCAAAATCAAAGAAAAGAAAAGTGCGCCCGTCAATCTCGGGTCGCCTCAGGCATTGATTAACTACAGGTAACAAAGGGTACAGAGTTAACAGAGACTTCCGTTCTCCGTTTTCTCTGTTGCCTTCTGTTCAAACAAGCCTCGGAGGCGACATCCAACATGGCAAAGCAGATTCGGAAGTTATTCCTAAGCCGATCCTAAGTCGCCCGCAGGATAATCGAGTGCGATCGGCCGATTCGCGGGGGCAATGCGGCCGAAACGCCAGTTCAGCCGCTGCCAGCAGGAGAGACGATCCTCCCAGTTCTTGATCGCCCCGCGAAGTCGCAGGATATGAGGGTCGTGGTCGGCCCGAATTTCGCTCAACGTCTCCATGCAGCCCGCCGGCAGTCCCCCCAATAGCAACGCCGTGGCGAAGTTGATGCGATACGCCAGCGGCGCGTTCGGTTTTGTCCAGGTGCAACCTGGCTCCAGGACCAGACCCCGGAAAACGCGAATCGCCTGCTCGCTCCGCCCCATCCGCATCAGGCAAACTCCTTGCACGTTGCGAAACGCCGGCTGGTGGAGATGGTCGCGAAGCTGCGCCAAGGCGGCGTCGTACTTCGCCGACTCGGCCAGCACAACGGCCCGCTGCAGAATGGCCGCTTCCCTGGTGAAGGGTTGGGGCACCGCCACAACCCGTGTGGCGCCATTGGTGGTGTTGGTGGCGTTATTGGTGGTGGTGGTGGTGCTGGATTTCTTGGTGTAATTGTTGTTCATATAGATGGCAACCCTATTCTGAACGCAACCGGTCGATGTCGCCGCATGCGCGCGGCGCTGCTCGGGTGCGAATCGTGGATGAAAGATACAGAAGCACGTGGTTTCCGCGGCGGACGTTTAAGTCTGCAAGCGGACGTGTTCCGTCACCAACGAGGGAAAGAAGCTGCCTGAGGCGCGATTGTGGGGGAACTCGTCGCGTGCGAGTCGATGGACGGGGCGCGGCCCGCTCCTGCCAAGGGAGACCATGGAAACCGGACGCCGCAGTTCCTCGCGAACGCAGCCCGAAACGTCAAGCTCGGCCCGGAGAGCAAGCTGCCCGGTCGGCTTCGAGGTCGCGGAAACAAGCTCACACGTGCTGGCGGCGTCCCGCGGCCAAGTTAAGGGATCCGTGATGGCGGCGTCTCGCCGCCAGTCCAGATCCACCGTGATGGCGGCGTCTCGCCGCCAAGCGAAAGACTGCGCATCCACAGGGCTATCCGGACCCCAAACGTCCAGATCGCGCGGCGCGGCTGCGCCGTAGGCCAAGCCAGTCAGCAACGGCAGAAGCAGAAGGATGCGCTTCCCAACAGACACAGGACCGTTCCGGCACGATTCCTCAGCCGCAGAACCGACTCCGACAGGAGCCACACGCGGCCGCTAGAGTAAACATATTATCGACTGGCAGGCAAAGTCAAGCGACAAATTATAATATCAAATATCGAACAATGTTCGAATGCCCGAATGCTCCAATGTCCAAAAACGGCCGGCCGCCAAGGTTTGTGACATTCGAATTTGAAACATTCTAATTTGTTTAGGATTTAGGATTTCGAATTTGGAATTTCACATTTGGGACTTACGATTGTTCCCTGCGAATCCGCTCCTGTTCGTCGGCGATGCGGCGTTCGGCTTCCACCATGTCGACCAGCGCCAGGCCCTGTGCGTCGATGATCCCCAGTTTGACGCATAGCGCGCGGTCGACTGGGATCCGCCAGCCGTCGAACAGCCCGCTCCGCGGCGGCTCGTCCAGTTCATCCGGCAGGTCGGCCTCCGGCGCGGTGGCGACA
>JBGTJT010000680.1:0-8132 GCA_041744995.1 Pirellulales bacterium
GGCGCGGACGGACCGATCGAGATGATCGCACCGATCGCCGCCAACCCGACGCCCCATGCCGAGAGTCTGGCGGAACTGGTCGAGGCGCTGACCGGCGATCAAGTGGAAATTCTCTTGATGCTCGGCGGCAACCCGGTCTACGACGCGCCGGCCGACTTGAAATTCTCCGAGCGGCTTGCCAGAGCCAAGGTGGCGATCCATCTGAGCGAGTTCGACAACGAAACCAGCGAATTGAGCCAATGGCACCTGCCTCAGGCGCACTATCTCGAAGCGTGGAGCGACGCCCGAGCGTTTGACGGCACCGCGTCGATTCTACAGCCGCTGATCAAGCCGCTGTACCAGGGCCTCTCGCCGCATCAGGTGCTTTCCGGTTTCGTCGACGCCGCCGTGCGCGACGATTACGAGTTGTTGCAAGAAACGTGGCAGGATCGCCTCGAATCGAACAACTTTGAGACCGCTTGGCGGAAGGCGATCCACGACGGCGTGCTCCCCGGCACGGCGGCGGCGGTTCAACAGGTTTCGCTCACGCTGACTGGCGACGACTTGCAACAAGCGATCAATCGCGATCGCTCCGATCCGGCCGGCGGAGGCATTGAGTTGACCTTCCTGCCCGATCCGTCGCTGGAAGACGGCCGCTGGGCGAACAACGCCTGGCTGCAGGAAATTCCCAAACCGTGGACCAAGCTCTGCTGGGACAACGCGCTGCTGCTGTCGCCGACGACGGCCGAGCGTCTGAAGGTTGAAACCGGCGACGTGGTCGAGCTGTCTCGCGACGGCTATCGGCTCGAAGCGGCCGTGTGGGTGCTCCCCGGACAGGCGGTCGGGCAAGGGACGCTGCATCTCGGCTACGGCCGCACCCGCGCCGGGCGGGTCGGCAACGGTGTCGGCAGCGACGCCTACCGGCTCCGCACCACCGACGCCTTGTGGATTGCTCCCGCTGTCGCAATCGAGAAGAGGGGGCGACGGGTCACGCTCGCCACCACCCAGGAACACGGCACCCTCGAAGGCCGCAACATCATTCGTGAAGCGACCATTGACGAGTACCAGGCGCATCCCTACGAGAACTTCAACCTGCACGGCCACCCTGTGCCGGATGCGTCCCACGCCGGCGACAGCCATGCCGCGGAAGGTGACTCTCACGGCCATCACGGCATCATTGCCGACAACGGCAAGCCGATCACGCTGCTGCCCGATAGGCAGTCGACCTACGAGGGGCCGCAGTGGGGCATGTCGATCGACCTGTCGACCTGCATGGGGTGCAACGCCTGCGTGGTCGCCTGCCAGGCGGAAAACAACATTCCGGTGGTCGGCAAGGAAGGAGTGGTGCGGAACCGCGAGATGCATTGGCTGCGAATCGACCGCTACTTCACCAGCGATCAGGAGAATCCGGCCAAGGACGACGACCCGCTGGTTCGCCTTCAACCGATGCTCTGCCAGCACTGCGAGAAGGCCCCCTGCGAGGTGGTCTGCCCGGTCGCGGCCACCACGCATAGTCCCGGCGGCATCAACGAGATGACTTACAACCGTTGCGTCGGCACGCGTTATTGCTCGAACAACTGCCCGTACAAGGTGCGGCGGTTCAACTTCTTCGACTACGTCGACGACGCCCCGGTGCTGGAGTTGCTGCGCAACCCCGACGTTACCGTTCGCACCCGCGGCGTGATGGAGAAATGCACCTATTGCGTCCAGCGGGTCAGCAACGCACGGATTGCCGCCAAACTGCGGGACGCCCACAGCGGTAAGCACGAAGGCATTCGCGAGGGTGAGGTGGTGACCGCTTGCCAGGCCGCCTGCCCGACGCGGGCGATCGCATTTGGCGACATCACCAAGCCAGACAGCACGGTCTCGCAGTGGAAGGCCGAGCCGCGGAACTACGCCGTGCTGGAGGAACTCGGCGTGGTCCCCCGGACGACCTACCTGGGTGTGATCCGCAATCCAAGTCCCAACCTGCAAGCGTTTTACGCGGCGCGCAACAGCAACTCTACGAACACGACGAACTAACGGCAATCGACAATGACCGAACCTTCCGACAACATGGCCGAAACCAGCGCCGCGCCGGCTGGCAGCCGCGATGCGATTCTCGGCCCGGGCCACACCTACGGCTCGGTTACGGATAAGATCGGTTCGATCGTACTGACCAAAAAGACGACCCGCGGTTGGCTGCTGGGCTTTTTGATCGCGTTCCTGCTGACGCAGTTGATGCTCTACTCGATCGCGGTGCTGCTGTTTCGTGGGACAGGTGTGTGGGGCATCAACATCCCCGTCGCCTGGGGTTTCGCGATCATCAACTTCGTATGGTGGATCGGCATCGGCCATGCGGGCACGTTGATCTCCGCCGTGCTGCTGCTATTGAAGCAGGACTGGCGGACGTCGATCAATCGTTTCGCCGAGGCGATGACGCTGTTCGCCGTGGCCTGCGCCGGGCTGTATCCGCTGCTGCACCTCGGTCGGCCGTGGGTTTTTTACTGGCTGTTTCCGCTGCCGAACACGCTCGGCATGTGGCCGCAGTTTCGCAGCCCGTTGCTGTGGGATGTGTTCGCGGTGTCGACCTATGCCACCGTCTCGGCCCTGTTCTGGTACGTTGGTTTGATCCCCGACTTAGCTTCGCTGCGCGACCGGGCCGGTCGCGTCGGCCGAGTGGTCTACGGGGCACTGGCCATGGGCTGGCGGGGCAACGCCAAGCATTGGCATCGCTATCATGTGGCCTATGGACTGCTGGCGGCGCTGGCGACTCCGCTGGTGGTGTCGGTCCACTCGATCGTCGGCCTCGACTTCGCCGTCAGTATTGCGCCCGGCTGGCACGTGACGCTGTTTCCGCCGTACTTTGTGGCCGGGGCGATTTATTCCGGCTTCGCGATGGTGCTCACCCTGGCGATCCCGCTCCGCAAGGTGTACGGCCTGGAAGACTTCATCACCGACAAGCATCTCGACAACATGGCCAAGGTGATGCTGGCGACCGGCCTGATGGTCGGCTACGGCTACATCATGGAGGTGTTCATCGCCTGGTACAGCGGCAGCATGTACGAAGAGCAAGTGCTGAGCAACCGCTTCGTTGGTCCCTACGCTCCGTACTTCTACGCGCTGGTCGTTTGCAACATCGGCGCGATCCAGTTTCTGTGGTCCCGGGCGATTCGGCAGAACGCGGTTCTGTTGTTCGTGATCGCCGTGATCGCCAACGTGGGCATGTGGCTGGAGCGATTCGTGATCGTGGTCACCAGCCTGCATCGCGATTATTTGCCGAGTTCCTGGGCGATGTACGAACCGACCTTTTGGGACTGGTCACTGTTTATCGGCACGATTGGGCTGTTCCTTGCCTTGCTGTTCCTGTTCATTCGCTTCCTGCCGGTGATCTCGATCTTCGAGATGCGGGAGCTGGTTGAACATCAACGCAGCCACGACAAGCAAAAAGACGAATAACCGCCATGGAACATCAACCCGCCATCCCGCCGCCGTTTGGGCTGATCGCCGAGTTCAAGGACGTCGATCAAATCCTCGACGCCGCGCGAAAAACCTATAAGGAAGGCTATCGCCGCATCGAGGCCTATTCGCCATTTCCGGTCGAGGGGTTGGCGCGGGCGATCGGCATGAAGGGGACCGTCCTGCCGTGGATTGTGTTGGCGGGCGGCATCGTGGGGGGCTTGGCCGGCTACGGCTTGCAGTATTGGGTGAGCGTGATCGAGTATCCGCTTAACATCGGCGGCCGGCCGGATCATAGTTGGCCCGCCTTCATTCCGGTCACCTTCGAATGTACCATTCTCGGCGCGGCCTTGTCGGCGGTGCTTGGGATGTTGGCGCTCAACGGCCTGCCGCGGCCGTATCATCCGGTCTTCAACGTGGAAGAGTTCGATCTGGCGAGCAGCGACCGATTCTTTCTGCTGATTTTGTCGCGCGACGAGAAGTTCGACTTGCAAGCCACGCACCAGTTCTTGGCGGAACTGCATCCCGAAAGCATCAAGGTGGTCGATCCGTGAACCTCGCCGCTGGCAACAATTCGATTCCGCGCCGACTGGCGGCCCTGTTGGGGCTACTGCTGGCCGTAGGCTGTCACAACGACATGTACGATCAGCCCAAGCTCGAACCGTATGAGCGAAGCACCTTCTTCGACGACGGCATGGCGATGCGACCGCTGGTGGAGAACACCATCGCCCGCGGACAGTTGTACGAGCAGAACGCCTTCACCACCGGCCGCGAGCAGGACGAGCTGGTCGCCACGATCCCGATGGAAGTGGATGAGGCGCTACTAGCGCGTGGCCGGCAGCGGTATGACATCTTCTGCGGCGTTTGTCACGGAACGACCGGCTACGGCGACGGCATGATTGTCCGTCGCGGCTATCGGAAGCCTCCTTCGTTTCATATCAATCGGCTGCGCGAGATTCCCATCGGCCACTTCTACGAGGTGACCACCCAAGGCTACGGCGTAATGCCTTCCTACGCCTCGCAGATTCCGATGGAAGATCGCTGGGCGATCGCCGCGTACGTGCGTGTATTGCAACTGAGCCAGTATTCGCCGATCGACGACGTCCCGGCGGAGGAACGCGAGAAATTGGAGACTAATCCCCAGCCATGAGCGAACTGCCTCGACCATCCGCCGTCACCGTGCAGCGCGCGGCCCTGTTTGTGGCCGTCGCCGGAGCGGTGGTCTGCGCGGTCGCCTATCTGGTCGATGCCGAACAGTTTTTCCGCGGCTGGCTGGTGGCGTGGCTGTTCTGGCTGGGGCTTTCGCTAGGGAGTCTGGCAGTGCTGATGGTCCACAACCTGACCGGCGGACGTTGGGGCAACGCCTCGTTCGCGGCAATCGACAGCGGTGTGCGGACGGTGCCGCTGGCGGCGCTGGCAATTATTCCCATACTCGTGGGGCTGGACTCGATCTACCCCTGGACCGAGATCAGCCCGACCGACTTGGTCATGAAGCACAAGGAAGCGTATTTCAATTATCCGATCCTCGAGATCAAGTTCTTCTACTGGCGGGCGGCGTTTTACCTGTTCTGCTGGATCGGCCTCGCTTTTGGGGTGCTGTCGTTGCGGCGACGGGCGGTGGAAAGCGGCGACGCCACGGTCGGACGGCGGCTGCGACGCCTCAGCGCGCTGGGACTGGCGTTGTACGGCTTGACGATCACCTTCGCCTCCATCGATTACGGCATGTCACTTGAGCCGCACTGGTTCTCGGCGATCTACGGCGTGATCTTCATGGTCAGCCAGGCGCTGATGGGTATCTGCACGGCGCTGTTGTTCACGCTGCTGTTTAGTTCCACCAGCGGCGGCCGGCCCGCGTTTCCCAGCAAGCAGGGCATGTCCGACCTGGGAACCTTGATGTTCGCCTTCACCATGCTGTTCGCTTACATGTCGTTTATCCAGTTTCTGATCATCTGGTACGCCGACCTGCCCGAGGAAATACCGTATTACATCCGCCGCCTGACCGGCGGCTGGCAATATCTGGCCATCGCACTGTTGCTGCTGCACTACGCCTTGCCGTGGTCGCTGTTGATGAGCGCCCACATCCGCCGCAATCCGCGGGCGCTGGTTTGGATTTCGTTGAGTTTGGTGGTCATGCAATGGTTCTTCCTGCTATGGCTGATCCAGCCGGCCTTTGAGCGCCCGGGGATGTACTGGCCTTGGATGGATCTCGCGGCGACCGCCGCGTTGGGAGGCGGCTGGGTGGCGCTGTTCTTGGTCCGCTACCAAAAATACATTTCCGGCGAGGTCGACGCCGCAGGAGAGGTGGCGCATGGATAGGCATGAAGTTGGCAACAATCCGATCGATCCGGTCGATTCGCGCGACATCGAGACCGTCGACGATCCACACGGCGCCCACGAGGAAGTGGACGTCAACCCGCGGGCGTTGTTCATCTTTCTCGCCGGGCTGGTCAGCGTGGTCGCCGTGGTGATGCTGCTGATGATGCTGTTGTTCAACTCCTTTGAATCGCGGATCCAGCGGACCGATCCGCCGGTCTCTCCGCTTGCGTCGCAGCGGAAAGACTATGTCGGAGTGCGTCTGGAGCCGACGTCGACCACCGAAATCGATCGAATGCGAACCGAGCAGCAGCAGATTATGACAACGTACGCCTGGATCGATCGCCGAGACGGCATCGTCCGCGTCCCCCTGAAAGAAGCGCTGAAAGCCGCCGCCCAGGACGGCTTACCGCAATGGTCCGGGAAGGACGCCGACGACGACGACGCAACTCGGACCGATCCGGCGGCCTCGCCGCGCGAGGGCGAGCCATCGGCCGCCGACGAAACGGAACGCGTCGACGCGGAACCCGCCGCGGCGGCCTCTGTGGAAAGTGAGCAGTAGCCGATGAACATGTTTCGACCAACACATATCGCCTGGTTGGCGGCGCTGGCCGTCGCCTTGCTGCCGAGCGCCGCGGCGGCCCAGCAGAGACCGACCGAGGCGCCGATCCATCCACAGCAACAATTGCTCAAGAAGATCCACATTGAGCAGCGACTGGGAGAGCGGGCGCCGCTTGACGCGCCGTTCGTCGACAGCACTGGCCGGGCGGTTCAGTTGGGCGATGTATTGGGAGACCGCCCCGTGATCTTGGCGCTGGTCTACCATGAGTGTCCCAAACTCTGCAATCAGGTGCTGCACGGGCTGATGACCGCGCTGCGAGGAATCGACTACACCGCCGGGAAGGATTTCGACGTGCTGGTGGTCAGTTTCGATCCCCGCGAAACACCAAAACTGGCCGCCGGACGCAAACAAGGCTTCGTGCGCCTGTACGACCGCGAGGGAACGGCCGACGGATTTCATTTCTTAACGGGAGAGGAGGATTCGATCCGCAAATTGACCGAGGCGGTCGGTTTCAATTACGCCTGGGACGATCGCTCGGCACAGTACGCCCATGCCAGCGCCATTATGGTGCTGGCGCCCGATGGCACGATCTCCAAATATTTTTACGGCATCGACTACAACACCCGCGACCTGCGATTCGGCCTGGTCGACGCCTCGGCGGGCAAAGTTGGCACCCTGGCCGATGCCATTCTGCTGCTCTGCTTTCACTACGACCCCACGACCGGCAAGTATGGACTGATTATCTCGCGGGTGATTCAACTCGGCGGCGTGCTCACCGTGCTTTGTCTCGGCACGTTCATATTTATTTCATTGCGGTCGGAGCGCCGCAGAGCGGCCCAGCAATCCCAGGAGGCCGCTGCGGCGAATTGACGTTATGAATGAAGACTTTGCCTTATTCCCGCAATCCGCCTCGACCGTCAGCGGCGACGTGGATGAACTGTTCATTTTCATGTGCTGCCTGACGGCGGTGCTGACGACGCTGGTCGCCGTGTTGGTCGTGGCATTCGCCTGGCGCTACTATCACCGCAACAACGTCAATCGCGTAGGGGGCAAGGAAAACTTTTGGGTCGAGATCAGTTGGTTGATCTTTCCGTTGCCGATTTTGATGTTCATTTTCGTGTGGAGCGCGAACGTTTACTTCAAACTGCACCGCGCGCCGCAGGACTCGTTGCAGATCGACGTCGTGGCCAAACAGTGGATGTGGAAATTCCAGCATCCCGACGGCAAGCGCGAGATCGACGAGCTGCACGTTCCGGTGGGACGGCCGGTGCGGCTGAACCTGATTAGCCAGGATGTGATTCACAGCTTTTATGTGCCAGCCTTCCGCGTGAAGCAGGACGTGTTGCCGCTGTACCGCACGCACATGTGGTTCGAGGCGACCCGCCCCGGCGAATTTGAACTGTTCTGCGCCGAGTACTGCGGCACGCTCCACTCCCAGATGGGAGGCCGCATTGTGGTCATGTCGCCCAGCGACTACCAAGAATGGCTGTCCGGCGGCGGGGAGCAGCAGCCGCCGCAAGTCGTCGGGAAGAACCTTTTCGAGAAGCATCGCTGCGACAGTTGCCACCTCGGTCCGGAAGAGCAGGGGCGCGGCCCGTCACTGCACAACGTCTTCGCTCACCCGGTGCCGCTGAATACCGGGCAGACCGTCCTGGCCGACGAGAACTACATTATCGAGTCGATCCTGGAGCCGAACCGCAAGATCGTGGCCGGTTATCAGCCGATCATGCCGACCTACCAAGGGCAGCTTTCCGCCGAGGAATTGAACCAGTTGGTCGCCTATATCAAATCATTGGGCGAGCAAAGCACAGATCAACCATCCGCCGCGGACGCCCCGCCG
>JBGTJT010000681.1:0-8299 GCA_041744995.1 Pirellulales bacterium
TCTTCCGCTGCGTCGCCGCCTGCTTCTTCCGCCGCGGTCCCGGTCTCCGGGGGAGTTTCCGCCGCGGCGGAGTCGGTGGCGGGAGTTTCGTCCGGACTTGCTCCGCTGGCCTCGGTCGCGGCGCTGGCCGCCGGCAGTTCGTCCTCAGCCGACTCGGGCGTGAAGATCGCATTGAGGTCAATCCGCGCCAGCGAATCACTCGACTGGTTCATCCGCTCGAAGATTTCCTCGAAGCGACGCCGCAGCACCGCCTCGTGATTCTCCAGGATCGCCAGTAGCTGGCTTTCGTCCACCACGTCGAGCACTTCCGTCCGGCTCGATTCGATATGCGGTTCGGAACCCAGCGCGTAGTTGTCGCTCGCCTTGACGCTGATGCGGAACTTCTGCCCCGGCGTCATCGCCAGATCGATCGCATCGAACAGCAACGGCGGATCTTGCTCCAATTGACCGTTCGCGGGGGTGGGGAAGTAGTGCTTGCGCACCTCGTCGTTGTCGATCCGATATTCAAACCACGTCTTGGCCAGCCCATGGTCGTCGGAGACTTCACCCGCCAGCGGCAGCATCGCCTTGGGCGTGATCGCCGTGCCGATGCCGACAAACCGGGCCTCGACCACGGGCGGTTCATCGGGAATCATATTGATCTGCAGCCGTATCGGCCGCCGGTTGGCGACTCGGTCGTTGTCGGTCATGGTAAACAACAGTTCGGTATCGGCCTCGATCTTGCCAATATCGCAGCGAAACGTCCCACGGCCGCCAGCGTCGGGAATGATCGAGATGGTGCGCGTCGCATCGGGCGTATTGACGACGCACTCAACCGCCAACAACGGTTTGGTCGCCTCGGCGACGACGACCACCTCCGTCCCTTCCGGTACCGACATCACGCCGGTAACTTGCAGCGTGTCGTGGCGTTTTTCGAGGTAATCGGGATACTTGCTTTCCAGGCGGATATCCTTCAATTCGGGGCTGGGGACGACCTCGATCCACAGGTCGTCGATCCGATCGGCCTTGCCGAACAGGGCGTCGTGCTTGGCGACGACGCTGAACTGCGTGGACGATTGCACGTTCTCGAACGAATAGCGAAACGGCTGACCGCGCTGTGTGTCGATCTGCGCGATCTTGGTCATATTGGCCGAGCCGCCGACGCCCGCCTCGCTTTGATACTCGACCAGAATCGCCTCGGGTATTTCATAGAACTTCATCTGGCCGTCTTCGCGGTCGCCGGCCTCGGAAACGACGGCGTAGGCGTTGACCATCACGCCTCCTCCCTTGGCCACTTTGTGTATGCGGCGACCGTCGACCTGCTCGAACCCGTCGACCTCGATCTTGGAGATTCGATCCCACAATCGGTTGCCGAGCAGAATGTTGCGATTTCCCCAAATCCCCATGGCGTTCGTTTGGGAGGAACCGAATAGTGCCACCGAAGCCGCCAGCAGCAAGGCAATCACGCCGGCGCGGAGCAGGGGGGCCATGTCGAACACGCCCGCCAGTCCGGCGTTGCGGACCAATTCGGCTGCCTCGTGTCGCGTGTGCCGCAACATGCCGTCGTTGTAGCCGGCTTCGCTGCTCTTGCGACCTTCCAACTCGATCGATGTGAGCAGCGAATCGTGAAAAGTTCCATAGCGGCGTTCCAACAGCACGGCCATGCTGGCGTCGGAGAGCCGCGCCGCTGCGCGGCCGACGACGCGACTCAAGAACACGTAGCCGACGACCCCGGCGTAGGCGAGCAACAACACCGTCCGTACCGCGCGCGACGGCTCGAACAGCCAGTCGACTGCCAGCGAGAACCAGAACGCCAGCGAGGCAAAAATAATGCACCACGCGACCCCCTCGACCAGCACGTAGGCGCGAATCATCCACCGCAGACGGTTCAAAGCGCCGTGGATGTCCCGATCGTAATCGGCGGGAGTCGTTTGTTGCGAATCGACGGTTGCCATAGGTTTCCTCAAGCCAGTTTGAACAGCCGACGCGTCAGCCATTCGGCGCATAGTAACGTAGCGATGCCCAGCAGCATCCACTTCGCCCAGAAGGCGTCCCACAGGGGATTCGTATCGCCTTCAACCGGAGTGATCTCGGTGCGATCTTGTAATTGAGTCATAACGGCCGGTTCCCCGGAGGCGCCCAGCGCACTGCCGACCCCAAAGTAGTATTGTCCGCCGGTCTCGGTGGCGATGCGGCGGAGCAAATCTTCTCGCAATTGCGGCTGCTGGCTTTCCAGGGCGCTGGCGGCCACCTTGAGCGACTTGCTAAGCGTCTCATCGCTTTCTGGCAGTGGCAGCAGCAGTTCGTAGTCCCCTTCGCGGCGCACGACCAACTGGCCGGTGAACATGCCGGGCCGCGTCTCGTCGGCCTTCAGTTCGATCGGCAGGCTGCGGCGATCAGGACCGACCGCGAACAGCGATACCGAACCGCCCCGAAACGGATCGCGCTGAGCGTTTTTCAGATGCGCCACAATCGGCACCGAATCGCCCAGGCCATATCGAGACTTCTCCACCAACAACACGTCCCCCCGCCGCGACCCACGCAGCAGCCGGCCCTGCGATACGTGCCGCACGAGTTTCGTATAGATGGCGTCGAAATGATCTGGATTGACCGCCCGCAGGCGCCACATCTCGCTGCTGCCTAGATAAAACACCCGCCCCGAGCCGTAGAAATGCCCCGCCATATAAACTGGGTTCTCCGCTTCGACGTCGGCGGTGTTGGCATACACAACCGCTCCCGGCTTTGCGGCCAAGACCGGATAGGTTCCGTAAACGCCATCGAACATCCGCCAGGCAAGGTCGCTCTCGTCTTGCGTGTTGCCCAACCACAGAAACTCGGCCGTCTGCCCTTCTCGGGTGAAGTCCAACTTGCGGGGAACGGAAGTATCGCGTCGATCGAGCGCCGGTGCGGCACGCTGTTCGTGGAACTCCACCGGATAGAGCGCTCGCAATTTGTCGATTTTCTCTTGCCCTGCCAGTCGCGACTCTTGCGCCCAGCTATTGATCCTCATGCCGGCGAACACCGGCCCTGGGACTACGATCATCCCACCGGCCTCCTCGGCCACCCATTGCTCCAGCAGGCCGACTTGCTGGTCGTTCAATGTGTTCCAGTTGGGATCGAACGCGACAATGCAATCGTACTCGTACAGTTCGTCCTTGGTGACGGGAAAGTCGTCAAGGATCTTGTTGGCGTCTTGCGATACGTTCTCCAGCGCGCTTTGCAGAAAGACGTCGACAACGACTCCCTTGTCGCGTTGGAGTTGATTCCGCAGGAACCGGTATTCGCGCGACGGGCCGCCGGAGACCAGTAAAACCCTTGTCTTGCGATCGACCACGTCGACGCGGAACCGCTGCCGATTGTCTTCCTTGTCCTCGTCACCGGCGGCGCTTTCCACTGACAATTCGTAAGCATATTCGCCCGGAACCTCGATTCCCGGCACCTCGAAGTCCACGGCAATGTCTTCGCCGTCGGCACCGAGATTTATCGTCTTCAGATCGAGCAATTCACCGGCGACTTCGCCCGGCTCGCTTAGGCTATCCAGGGGAATCTGCTGCAATGAAACCCCGACCGGTTTGCCTGCCATCCCTTGCGCCTGTACGAAACCAGTGATGCTGAAGTTGTCTCCCGGATAGGCGCGGACCGGCGCGGTGTAGTCGGACAGCCGCACGCTGATCGGTTGTTCGAGCGAGCCGATGCCGACCGTGTAGACCGGCACGCCGGCGTCGATCGCCTCGGCGATGGCGGTGTCGGCTCGTAGACCGGCGTTCTGGCCGCCGTCGGACAGTACGAGTACGCCGGCCACGGGAGTGGCGCGCTCATCGTGAATGACTTCGTAAATCGCCTGGCCCAGTTTCGTTTCGGCGCCGCTGGCGACCAGCGACTCCGTCCAATCGATTTCGATCGCCTCCGGTTCGTTTGCTTCTCCAACTTCCGCTCCAACCGCGGCGCCGCTCTGCTGAAGATCTTGCTTCGCGCCGACAATTTCCAGCACGTCGGGCTTGTTGGGCTGGTCGACAAAGCGGGCCACGAAAATCGCCAGCATGACCAGGCCGACGGCGCCGACCACCAGCGAGGGAATCGGACTACTGGCCGAAGAGCGAAGCAAGAACCAGCCCGCACCACAGGCGGCAATCAATAGCGAGATTCCAATCATCATCAGTGCGTCGCGGGCCGCGTTGATCGCAGCTTGCGTGGCCTCGTCGGGCTCGCGATTGAGCAATTCCGGATCGGTCGGCGCGACGCGCGCATAGGAAGCCAGCGTGATCGGCTTTTCGTGTTGGTCGAAGCGATAGACCACCACGTCGTGTTTTTCGCGCAGCTCCTCGATGAATCGGCTCTCACCGAATGTCTTGACAACTTGCTCGATGCGGCTGGGACTGCCGGCGCTCAAGGTTCCCTCGCCGTCGCGACGCTCCATGCTTTGACTGGTATCGGCCAACACCAACACCCGCGAGTTGCGCACCACCTCGCGCTTGGTGCGATACTGCGGTTGCAAGTAGATGGCCAGCAGTCCGGCAACCGCCAACAGCCGCAAGGTAATCAAGAACACGGCGCGGCGCCCGCCCAGCTCAATACAGTCGAGCAGGTACATGCCGATGACAAACCAGCCCATCACCAGCAACACGACGACCGGGAGAATCCAATCGGTGTACGATTGGATTCGGCCCAGCTCGAAGGCGGTGGTGGTCGACGTTTGTGCGAATAAGGCCAACTGATGAACCATCAGCGGCTACCTCCTTTCAACGGCGGATGGAAGCTCGCCGAATAGGCCAACAGTTGTTCGCCGATCAGCAACAGGATCAGCAGTATAAAGAAACGCCAGTCTTCGCTGACATTGAAGCCGGCCTGACTCTCGCTGGGACCAGCGAATTCCGCCGATCGGTGATACTCGAAATCGACTCCTTCGATTGAATTCGCCAAGTCGGAGGGACTGCTTATTTCCAGATTCCCCTCGGCGGTTGCCACGTTGACCGCGAACCGGCGGACGTCCTCCGCTCCGTCGATCCGAGTGAGCAATGCCTCGTAAACGCCGGGGCGTCCCGTGCCCGTGAACCGCGCCTCGCGAAGTCGCGATTCCGTTTCGCTGTCGACCGCCTTTTCCTCAATCGTGCGGCGCACCGCGCCGCGACCCGGCGCGGTAAACGCTACTCGCGGATCGTACATTTCGCGAGCAAAGTCGACTCGCAGCGGCGACCCCACCGCAACCTGCCCGTCAAATGATCGCCCCGCGGACAAATAGGACTGTAGCTCCAGCATCGTGATCACGAAGGTTGGATTGCCGCGGCCCCAATTGTTCCAGTCGGGCGAGGCGGTCGTGAGCACCGCGATGGCCCGCCCTTGACCGAATTTCCGTTCGATCATCAGCGGGGCGCCGCCGCGGACGGTGGCGATTACCTGCGTATTGTCGTCGTCGGCCGCTTTCCAGCCGGTGGGGACCGAGAAGTAGCGGTCAATCAACACCAGATTCAAGAAACTGTTGCGGCTGCCGCCAAACGTCTTGGCAAAGATGGGATGGGTCAAATCGACTTGAAGGTCCGGCCCCGCTTGCGAGGAAGTATCAAGATAAACCGGCGCTCGAAGTGGAGCAGGAAAAAAACCTTGGCCGTCCGCGTGCAGAGTCGTGTTCACGAAATCGGCGCTCGTTTCCTCGCCGGCAAAATACACGACGCCGCCCCCTTCGGCCACGTAGCTGTTCAATGCTCGCACTGCGTCGTCGGGCAGCGAGCGAATGTTCAACAGGAAGATCGTCTGGAAGCCTGCCAGGGGATTCTCTCGCAAAAAGCTCGGCGCTTCGATCCGCGGGCTGAGACCGGTTCGCACCCGCTGCGCCGGCGACAGCGCCAGCGCCAGCAGCTTGCCCGCATAGCTGTCGACTAGTCCGTCGACAATCAACACCGGCGCCTCCGGCAGCACGCGAATTACAGCGAATCGTTCGTTGTCGACCTCCAGCGCATCGGCGTCGAGTCGGGCGACGACTTGATGGTCGCCGGCCGTTTGAAACGTCACGCGAAACGTCTTGCGGAGCGACTGCCCCGGTGCGATGGCGTCGAACGCGACCGCGGGCAGGGAATACGATTGCGGTTCGCCGCGACTATCCGCGGCGTTCGTTTGGCTTGCCAGTTGCAAGTTCAAGTCGCGGACCGGTTCGCTGGAGAAGTTGGTCACCTCGACCTCCACTTCCAAGGGCACTCCCGCCGCGTGGACGCCCGGCACGGGACGCAAATCGGTCACGGCCAAATTGGCCTGCCGAACGTCGACCGTGCTGACAAAATGAATTTCCGCTCCCAACTCGCGAATCCGAGCCAGTTCTTGCGCCAACACATCCGGGTTGCTCCACTGGTTGCGTCGAAAGTCCGACACCAGGTAGACAACCGTCTTTTCGTCCTCACCGAGGGCAAGGTCGTGACCGATCGACTTGAGGGCTTCCAACGGACCGGACGGCAGGTTGGTCGGCTCGTATGATTTGGTCGAGTTTTCGAGTTCCACAAGCAAGGCGTCGTTGACTCGGCGTCGGCGGAAGGTCTCCGTCGCTGGTGCGCCTCCCGCTGGGGAGGCATCGGTGTCCGACGTCTGGTTGTCTTCCGACACGGCGTCGACCGGCTGGGTCGGTTCCGGCGCGTCGTCGACGGGGCTGGAGATGGCGTTGTTCCGCACGTCCGACTCCCGCCGGGCGGCCTCGGAGAACCGCACCAGCGAGAAAGCTTGCTCGGTCGGTTGCGCGGCCGCCTGCCCGACGATATTACGAACCACTTCCACTCCCCGATCGAACACCGTGCCGTCGTCGTGCCGATCCTGCGTGGAATAGCTGTCGTCGAGCAGCACCACGTGATGCACCTTGGAACCGCCGAACATCTTGCTCCACTGGTCAGGCAGCACCAGGCCGGCCAGCAGCAGCAAGATCAGCGCCAGCGCCGCCATGCGCGCCAACAGCAGCAATAATTGCTTGAAACGGATGTAGTTGCGATTGCGTTTTTGGCTGGCGAGCAAAAACTCCATCGCCGCCCACTTCACCTTTTTATGGCGAAGCAGGTTAATCAGGTGGATGATCACCGGGGCGCTCAGCAGCGGCACCACGATCCACCAGCTCGTCAACGCAGATTGAATAAAGGACATGTACGTTATTTGTTGAGGATTTAGGATTTAGGATTGCGGATTGAGACATTCCTAATTCCGGTGGTGCATTCCAAGTCGATTGCTCAGGTAGGTCGCCAAGGCGGCGTCCAGCGGCGCGCTGGTGCGGATCAGGGCGTAGTCACACGCGCTGTTGGCGCAGCCGCGGCGGATCTCATCGAGGTATTCCTCCAGCGCTTCCATATAGCCTTGACGCAAGGCGCGAGGGTTGCAGGAGAGATGCTCGGGCAACTCCAGCCCCTCGAAACGGGTCGGACCGCTAAAAGGAAAGTCCAATTCGTCATCGTCCATGATGTGAAAGACCATCACGTCATGGCCCCGCTGTCGCAGCAGCTTAAGCCCCTTGAACAACGACTCGCGCTCGGTGAGCAGATCGGAAATTAAGATTACCATGCCCCGCCGCGGGAACGTTTCGGCCGCTTTGCGGAGAATGGTCCCCATGTCGGTCTTGTCGGCCGGCTCGGCCACGTTCAGTGATTCGATAATCGCATGCAAGTGATTCCGCCTTGAAGCGATCGGTATCTCGGCGCGCACCTTCTCGTCGAACGCCAGGCAGCCCACGGCGTCCTGCTGCCGCAATAACAGGTGCGCCAAGCTGGCCGCGACCGTGCAGCCGTATTCGTACTTGTTCATCGGCCCGCTGCCGTAGCGCATGCTGCCGGAGACGTCGACCAGCAGCGTGCAGCGGAGGTTGGTGTACTCCTCGAACTGCTTGACGTAAAACCGGTCCTGCTTGGCCCACACTTTCCAGTCGATGTGACGAAGATCGTCGCCGGCGACATATTCGCGGTGCTGCAAAAACTCCACCGACTGACCGAAGTAGGGACTGCGGTGCATGCCGGAGAGAAAGCCTTCCACGATATGCCGGGCGCGGACTTCCATCCGCTGGATGCGGCGGATCGCTTCAGGATGCAAAAATCTTTTGGAATCGGGCATCGGAGGTCAATTCGTCTTCTTTGGAAGGAGTGGTTTCAACAAGCTTCTCGATCAGATCATCCGCCGTGACGCCTTCGCTCTCGGCCGCGAAGCTCAGCACGATGCGGTGCCGCAGCACCGGTTTAGCCAACGTGGCGATATCCTCGGTCGACACGTGGGTGCGACCGTGCAGCAAGGCCCGGGTCTTGCCGCCGAGGATCAAGAACTGCACGGCCCGCGGACCGGCGCCCCAGGTGGCGTGTTCCTGGTAGAA
>JBGTJT010000682.1:0-4406 GCA_041744995.1 Pirellulales bacterium
ATATAAATTCCCCCCCGGGCGAAATCCGAAATCGGAAACAACTCCGAATTCCACGAACTGAAATAGGTATTCCCTCCTATCCATCGGACCAGCCAGTCGCGACGGTTGAACCAAATTTAACGAATGTCCGGAACCTGCCGCCGCGGCCAAGCCGTGCGCTTGCGGCAGATGCGCCGGGGGGCGCGACCAAGCGGTTATGACGCCGCACAGTGCCCCCGGTTTGTTCACCGGGGGCTAAGAACTGTGGCCGGAGTTGCTAGCACGTCCCCTACTGGCACGAATTGCAATTACCAGCACGAAGCACAAATACCAGCACGCTGCGCAAGCAGTGCAGCGGCGCACGAGTGCGTGCTCCTCCGCTGATGCTTGCGCAGCGTGCTGGTATTGGGGACGAATCTTGGCGCTGATGGACTTGCGCTGCTCGCCGCCGACCGCCCCGGCTAGGCGATGTGCTTGCGGCAGATGCGCCGCGCCGCGACCAAGTGGTTATGACGCCGCACAGTGCCCCCGGTTTGTTCACCGGGGGCTAGAGCCAAGCCGCCGTCTATTGACCGTACACGCGGCGCATTTTGTCTGCCACCGACTCGACGCCGCCGCTGCTGGTCGGTCCCGCGGCGGCTTTGCCGCCGGAGACGAACGACGCGGGCACGATCGCCGCTGGCGGCAGGTTCTCGTCGGTGTACGGCTTGATGGCCGGATAGCGCCACGGGCTTTGGTAGTCGGTCATCAACTGCCAGGAGTAGAGTCCCGGCCAATGGTAGGTGTACAGCGGCGGAACGGGAAATTTATAGCTGCCATTGCAATTGCAATTTTCCCACAGGTTCTGAAACCGCTTGCGTCCCGCGCCGTGGCAGCCATGTTTGCCGTGCCCGAACAATCCGCAGCCATGTTTACCGTGGCCGAACAATCCGCAGCCGTGAGCGTTGCCACACGGATCACAGCAATCGCCGCATCCGCCCGAGGAGTAGTAGTCCTCTTCGTACACGCCCGATTCGATCTGGGCCGCCATGGTGTAGGCGTCGGCGGCGGTGCTGCCGTACTGGTAAATGTCTTCGGCGGCGGCCGGCAGGGCACATAGTGCCAGGGTGGCGATGGAAAGTAGCGTGCGCATAGTGCCCTCCGCTGAGCGGTGAAATTGGCTGGGTCGAGTCAAACCGATGAACGAGAGGAACCCGTTCAACAGGCACTATCGACAGAGTCGTCGCGATTCCGCAACTTGGCGGCGGCGGAGCGCAAAGTTTGACATCGACTGCTAGCACTCGCTACAGCAAGCTATCGAGTAGCAGGCGGATTTTTCTCAACTCGGCGTGGTGCTCGACCTCTTCGGCCGGCTGGATATGCACGCTCAGCGCACGGTTGTACTTTGCCTGGCCAAGCTGCGTGATCAGGCGGCCGTACTCGATATTGCCTTGCCCCACGCGGGCTTGGAAGGTTTGTTCGTTGGTGTCGCGGAGGATTACGTGTCGGGTGTAGGGGATCAGCGAATCGAAGTCGACGCCCGCCTGGCTGCCGTAGTGATAGCAACTGGGATCGAGCGCGATGCCCAGTCCCTTGACGTTGTCGCAAAATACCTTGGCAGTGCTGGGATCTTGGCTGACGCAGCCGATCTGCGTCTTCAGCGCGACCACCACGCCGTCGTTGACGCCGATGGCGACCAGCTCGCGGAGCCGCTCGACCTCGGCGTTGAACGGCGTGCCAAGTTCCGAGGCGGGCACGCAGACGGTGACTACTTTCAATGCCTTGGCCAGTCGGCAAACGGCGGCGAATTGCTCGTAATAGGCGTCTCCCGTCGCATCAATGCCCACGTCGATCGCCACCGGGGTGAGTCGATGCCCGGCCCGGCATTTCTCGATGCCGGCGTCAAGATCGCCGACCAGTTCCGAGGGCTTCAACTGTCGGCCCCGTTCGTGGACGGCAATTTCAAAGCGGGTATACTCCAGATCGGACAGCCTTGAGACTGCCGATTCGAGGTCCAATTCGGGAAAACAATCGCTACTGGCGGCGACAAACACGGCGAGCACTCCTTGCAACGGTTAAGTCCAGCCCGCCTGGCGTGGGCGGGCACTCTCTAGCGCCGTTACTTTAAGCCATATCGGCGTTGAAGGGCAACACCGCACGCCGCGAAAGGCCGCCAGGAAACGACCTCCCGCGGCTGGAAACGGATTGCCCCGCCGGCCGCTGCCACTAAGATAGTAATTTGGGGCCAGGGTGGGAGTTACCCGCCCGCGCGATCACCGCCGCCCCGATCCGATTCAGATCAGCCCAATTGAGGAGCGACTCTCATGGAACCTACCCCCTCCGGTCCCCCGGAATCAAGAGTTTACGAAGCCGAGGCCGTCGCCCGGCCCGGCGCGACCCCCCCGGCGCGCAAGCCTCGCGGCGTATTCAGGATGTTCAGCATCCTGTTCGTGCTAGGGCTGCTGGGGATTTTGGGAATCTCGCTGTTGGCGAACCTCTCGATGTTCGCCCAGGTGCAACGGTTCTCGACCGGCGACGCGGCCATGAACGAGAAGCTGCATTCCGGCAAGGCGCGGGCCGACGACAAGATCGCCATCATCTCGGTGGAAGGCGCGATCATGCAGGGCGAGGGCTTCGTCAAGCGGCAGATCGATCGCGCGATGGAAGACGACGCCGTCAAGGCGGTCGTGCTGCGGGTCGACTCGCCCGGCGGAACCGTCACCGGCAGCCACTACATCTATCACCATCTCAACAAGCTCCGCGAAGAGCGCGACATTCCGATTGTCGTCAGCATGGGCGGGCTGTGCGCCAGCGGCGGCTACTATGTCTCGATGGCGTGCGGCGACGAGCCTGAGTCGATCTTCGCCGAGCCGACTACCTGGACCGGCTCGATCGGGGTGATCATCCCGCAATACAACGTCTCGGAGTTCCTCGACAAGTGGAACATCAAGGACAACTCAATCGCCAGCGGCCCGCTCAAGCAGATGGGCAGTCCCACGCGGCTGCTGGACGACGAAGCACGCCAGCAGGAGCGGGAAGTGCTGCAGCGGATCGTCAATGAGAGCTTCGAGGGCTTCAAGCAGGTGGTGGCCAGCGGAAGGCCGAAACTGGAAAACAACGAGGAGCAAATGAACGAGGCTACGACCGGGCAGATCTTCACCGCCCGGCAGGCGTTGGAACTCGGCTTGGTGGACAAGATCGGCTTCCTCGAGGAGGCCATCGAACAGGCCGCCAGCAAGGCCGGCTTGAAAAGCGAGCAATACGCCGTGGTGAAGTACGAGCAACCGAAGGGGCTGATCGATTCGGTGCTGTACGGCCCGGCAGCCAGCAGCGAGCGGCAGCGGCGGCTCGACATGGCCGCAATGCTCGACATGACCACGCCGCGGGCCTATTACCTGTTCACCTGGCTGCCGGCACTGGCGGTGAACCAGTAGATTTCGGGAGGCAAAAATGTCGGAAAACGGATCGGACATGACGTTCGAAAAGATCAAGCACTTGTTGCGGAGCGATCCCTTTGTCGCCTTCACGCTACGGTGCGGCGACACGGACATTCGTGTCTCGCACCCCAACGCCGTCGCCTTCCATCCCGAGGTGCCGTTTGTAACAGTCTACGACAAGACGGAAATCTACGACGTGCCGGTGGAGAAGATTTCGTTCGTCGAGCGTCAGCATATTCATTAGTCGGTTAACCCAATAGCTTGTTCAGGTGCAGCGTGCCGACCGAGTAGCCGCACGCTTCGTAAAATCGCTGGGCGGCCGTGTTGGCGGCAAATACGTTCAGCCACAGCATGCGGCAGCCGGCGTGTGCCAGGGCAGCTTCAATGGCCGCCAGCGCCGCGCGGCCATGGCCGGCACGGCGGTGTTCGGGATGGATGTAGATGTCGTACAGGTAGCCTTCGCGGCCCAGCGGCGTCTCGTGCTGCCAGTACCAGGCTTCACCGACCAGCCGCGGCTCCTTGTGGTCCGGCAAGGCAAGCAGATTGACGAACGTATGGCCCGCGGTCTGCTGTCCCTCGGGCAGCGTGCGGACGAGCTGCTCACTCGCCGCGGGCAAAACCGTCTCCAGCGGCAGCGATTCGACCTCCGCCTTGGCCGTGGCGAAGCGCAGTCGCTGCCGTTGGAGATAATCGGCGAACTCAGCCGCCGACATCGACGCCAACCGCAGCGAAAATAGGTCACTAGCCATGCCAACCCCGCGACACAAGCTTAGCCGTATCGTTACAATAAAAGTAAAGCCGCCGAGAGGACGACAACAGACCAAACAAGGTTCACCGACGAAGGCCCTCAAGCCTCAAGCCTCAAGCCTCAAGCCTGTGAATTTTTTGGTTCGACAATAATCAGGTAGATCAGTACAACAGTGGCATGTCGGATTCGTATCAATTCAACTCGTGTTCTTCAGGACGGCAGGGAGTGTTTTTCTCGCTGCCGGCGAGGGAAGCCATGCCAGA
>JBGTJT010000683.1:0-2919 GCA_041744995.1 Pirellulales bacterium
CAAGCCGCCGCCGCGCGGGCCGCGGCGAAGTCAGAGGACGAACCGGGCGCAATCATCGCTGCTTTGCTGGGGCAAAAGGATGGCCCCCAATTGCTGGCCAAAGAACTTTCTGGCAAGCAAATCAATAATGACGTCGCCAAGCTGGCGATCCGCACGGTCGAAAGCTTCGGCAAGTCGCTGCCGGAATTGGTGGCCGCCTTGCGCACCGCCGGCGGCGTCGCTGAAGGCCAAACATGGACCACCGACCAACGGCAGCAGATTCTCGATTCGTTGGCCGGCGGCGATCCCCGCCGCGGCGAACAGATCTATCGCCGGGCGGAACTCTCCTGCCTGAAGTGCCATGCCATCGGCGGCGCCGGCGGACAGGTAGGCCCCGACCTGGTCAGCATCGGCGCCAGCGCCCAGCCCGACTATCTGCTGGAATCGCTGATCGATCCCGGCGCCAAGATCAAGGAGAATTACCACTCGCTCGTCGTCTTCGACAAGCAAGGCCGGGTGTTCACCGGCGTGAAGGTCCGCGAGACCGACAAGGACTTGATTCTCCGCGACGCCGAGGACCGCGAGATTCGCGTGCCGCTCAACGAGATCGACGAAACCGAGGAAGGGGGCAGCCTGATGCCCGGCGGCCTGGTCGACACGCTCACCCGCGACGAACTGGTCGACCTGGTCCGCTTTCTCTCCGAGTTGGGCAAGGGCCAGTTCGCGATTGGTCAGGCCCCGGTCGTGCGTAGCTGGCAAGCGTTGGCCAATAGCGAGGAAAACAGCCGACGACTCATCGCCGGCGGACCGGCCGCCGCGGCGGATGCCCCCGGCCAATTCGAGTGGACCAGTCGCTACAGCACCGTCGACGGTTCCCTGCCGGCGGCCGACATCCCCCAAGTCGCCCAGCCCGGCGGCCAGCCGCCGATCGCACTGCTGCAGTTCGGCCTCCACGTCACCACGGCCGGTACTATCGGCTTCGACCTGCAACTGCCCGAGGGCGCGTCCGTCTGGTTCGACGGCGAACCACTGACCGGCGCGCAAGTGGAAGCCTCGCGCGGCGATCACGTCGTGACGCTGGCCTTCGACCCCGCCAAACTAAAGCAGGCGGTGCGGGTGGAACTTGCGCTACCGCCATCCTCCACAGCCAAGGCGGCGATCGCGGGCGGCAAGTAGGCTGCCGGCTGATGAGTGACACCAAATAAATGTGACACGCCGGAGCATCTTGACCGATTTAGCGGATATCGGCGGCGGGGTGACGTCGGAGGGGATTGTCCCCGGTCGGCTAATCCGCCGGGCTTCGAATCGCCCAGGCGTTTTGGTTGATAACGTGAGTATAGATTTGCGTGGTTCTCACGTCGTTGTGGCCGAGTAGTTCCTGAACGGTGCGGATGTCGGTCCCCTGATCCAGCAAACGTGTGGCAAACGAATGCCGAAACGTATGCAGTCCGGCATGCTTGTGGATGCCAGCCGTCACCATGGCTCTTCTTACCGCGCGCTGGATGGAAGAGCGATCCAGATGATGCCGCCGCCGAATACCGCTGCGAGGGTCGACGGACGAGCCCTTCGCAGGAAACACATACTGCCAGCCCCAATCAAACGGTGCGTTGGGATATTTCCGAGCCAGTGCATCGGGCAACTCCACGCCGCCGTACCCCTCCTGCATCGCACGTTCGTGGCAACGACGTACCACGACCAGGTGTTGTTGCAAAGTTGTGACAATCGACTTGGGCAAGATGGTGGCGCGATCCTTTTGTCCCTTTCCATCGCGGACCATTATCTGCAAGCGCTCGAAGTCAACATCTTTCACCCGCAGCCGCAGTGCCTCGATACCGCGCATTCCACTTCCGTAAAGCAGCTTGCAAACGAGCCAGTTCACACCTTCCAAATGCGCGATTACGGCGGTCGCCTCAGCGTGGCTAAAGACCGCGGGCACCCGCTTCGGCCGGTTGGCGCGGACCACGTCGTCGAGCCAGCCAAACTCGTGCTCAAGCACTTCGCGGTAAAGAAACAGAATGGCGGAAAACGCCTGATTCTGAGTTGAGGCCGATACATGTTGATTCACGGCCAGATCCGTCAGAAACGTTTCGACTTCCGCCTTGCCCATCTGCAACGGATGTTGCTTGTTGTGAAAGAGAATGTAGCGTCGACACCAATAGACATAGGCCTTTTCGGTGCTTCGCGCCATGTGCCGCACACGGATCGCATTGCGGAGCCGATCGAGCAACTTGGGAGGGGCTTGCGCACTCATCGTCCATCTCCTCGGCCGGAAGCCACTGTGCATTGAGGGCGATGGAAGAATATGGTACGGATGTATACTTAATTGTCAAGTCGCTGGTGAAAAATGGCCGGAAATTTCCAGCGGGGGGCGTGTTGAGTGTTATTGAGCACCGCAACTGCCTAATATCACGCACTGCGGGTGCCCGCAAAATTCATTGCAAAGCTTTGCACTTCCGCACCTTCCGAGTAGAATCTGGGCTGATGGAACCGCGCGTTAACATGCACCAGCGCGCCTTGATAATGAATATACGGTGCACAATAAATACAAGTTCTGCAAAAAATCATGAAATCAACTCAGTGGCTCCTTCTCCTTTTCGCGGCGTTATCCTTGCTCTCAGCCTTCATCTCGATGAAGGAAGGAGCCATGCCCGCGTTGTTCATCCTCGTGGCGCTCATCGCTTCCACGTGTGCTCAAGCCGTGCATGTATTGCATCAGCGAATGGATCAAATCGAACGGAAGCTCGACAAGGATGCCGATTGAAAAGGAAATTAGAAATGGGCGACCGTATAAAGAAAATGAGGGTCTTCACCAGAATCTGTGGGTAGATTGCTGAAGTGGTGAGTTGTTTGAAGGGTTGAAATTGACTGGTGGATTTTTTGAGGCATGGCAGAGCCAAAAGAATGTTGGGAAAGGAACCTGGGGCCGGCGGCCCCAGGTTT
>JBGTJT010000684.1:0-7508 GCA_041744995.1 Pirellulales bacterium
GAGGCGGAACTGGTTCAGGAGAATCCCGGCTACAGCGGCTTCATGTTTGACGAAGACTACAACCTGCGATTCGGCGTCAAGTACGCTCCCGACGGCGGCCAACTGTACGATCAGCCGGCCGAAGAGGGCGAGTGGGAAACCTTCCTGAAGGTGCCCAGTGAAGATACGATGACCACTTCGCTGGCCGGCTTCAACAAGGAAGGGGACCAGCTTTACCTGATCGACAGCACGGGCCGCGATACCGGCGCACTGTACAAGGTGGACCTGGCGACCGGCGACAAGGAATTCATCGTGGCCGACGACCGCACCGACATCGGCGCGATCCTGGCGCATCCCACCGAAAATACCCTGCAGGCGGTCACCTTCCACTACGACCGCAAGCGCTGGAAGTTCTTCGACGAAGAGGTCGAAAAAGACGTCAAGCTGCTGCAAACCAAGCACGAAGGCGACGTCGGCATCGGCAGCCGCACGCTGGACGACCGCCGCTGGATCGTCGCCTACCTCAAGGACAACGGCCCGGTCAACTACTACCTGTTCGACCGCGACAGCAAGGACCTGAAGTTTCTGTTCACCAACCGATCCGAACTGGAAGGTCTGCCGCTGGTCCACATGCATCCGGAGATCATCAAGTCTCGCGACGGGCTGAACCTGGTCAGCTACCTGTCGCTGCCCAAGGGGAGCGAAGGCGCCACGCCGGCGCGGCCCAACCAGCCGCTGCCGTTGATTCTCGACGTCCACGGCGGCCCCTGGGTGCGCGACCACTGGGGCTACAACCCCGTGCATCAGTTGCTCGCCAACCGCGGCTATGCCGTGCTGAGCGTCAACTATCGCGGCTCGACCGGCTTCGGCAAGTCGTTTGTCAACGCCGGCAATCGCGAGTGGTCGGGCAAGATGCACGACGACCTGATCGACGCCGTGAACTGGGCCGTCGAGCAAGGCATCGCCGACAAAGACAAGGTTTGCATCATGGGGGGCAGTTACGGCGGCTATGCCACGCTGGTCGGGCTGACCTTCACGCCCGAGGTGTTCGCCTGCGGGGTCGACATCGTCGGCCCGTCGTCGCTGGTCACGCTGCTGGAGACGATTCCGCCTTACTGGGCGCCCGCCTTGCAGATGTTCAAAACCCGGGTGGGTGACCACACGACCGAGGAAGGCCGCGCGGAGCTGCTCAAGCGGTCGCCGCTGACCTACGTCGACAAGATCCAACGCCCGCTAATCATCGCCCAAGGCGCCAACGACCCACGGGTGAAGCAGAGCGAAGCGGACCAGATTGTCGAGGCGATGCAGGAGAAGAACATCCCGGTCACCTACGTGCTGTTCCCCGACGAAGGCCACGGCTTCGCCCGGCCGGAGAACCGCCTGGCATTCAACGCCGTGACGGAACTGTTCCTCAAGCGCCACCTAGGAGGCCGCGCGGAAGTGATCGGCACAGCGTTTGAAGGCTCCACCATCACGGTGCCGGCGGGGGCGGATCAGGTGGAGGAACTGCCTGAGGCGCTTGCGGCGCATGAAGAGGCGGACGAGGCGGAGGAGGAGGATAAGTAGTTTTGCGTTTCAAACATCAGCCGGCACGCGCTAGCGTCCGGTTCTGCGCCTTCTGAAGATACTGAATTTGCTTGACGGAAGCGTATGATAGACGACGAGGCCAAGACAGAGGCAACACCTAGACAGAGCAGTCATTGGTACCATTCGCCCTATGGTGCTATACTGGCTGATTGCGAAGTCGACTTCGTCGCGCGTGGAGTACCAGTTAAAATGGCTTCGATATCCCAATCGCTTCCCGACCAGCCGGAACCCGCTTGGGAGATTGCCCGGCTGTTTCCGCCGCAAGGCCATTGGAGCGCGACAAGTTATCTTTCCTTTACCGAAAGCCTCAACCAGTTGGTGGAACTCGTCGAGGGGCGGGTCGAGGTTCTCGAAATGCCGACCAAGTCGCGCCAGAAGATCGTTCAATACCTGTTGAACCTCTTTTTGAGCTTCCTGGCAACTCGTGAATTGGGCGATGCCATTAGCGCCCCGTACCGCGTTCGACTGCCGAGCGGGAATTTTCGGGAACCCGACGTCGTGGTCTACCTGGCCGAGCATCTCGACCGTTTCGGCGAGCGGCACGGGGAAGGGGCGGACCTGGTGGTTGAAGTCGTCAGCGACGACGCCGCCAGCCGTGCCCGCGATTACGATGACAAACGCCGCGAATACGCCGAGGCGGGGATCCCCGAATATTGGATCGTCGATCCAGTCGAACAGCGGATCCTGGTACTTAAACTGGACGGCGACGCCTACGCCGTGAGTGGCGAATTCACCGTCGGGGACGAAGCGGAATCGAACCTCCTCGCGGGCCTTCGCGTAAGCGTCGCCGATGCCTTTCAGGCGGGCGGCCGATAGACTGCGAAGTCCAGTAGTAGGCCGGACCAAGCGGCGAAGACAGCGACCCATACCCAATCGACACAACCGCCGCGCCATTCCGGCAACTTGCGAGTTCGGTTGGCGGTTCTGCCGGAACGGCGCGGCGGCTGCGCGGGGTAAGATGGTATGACGCTCGCGCCGCTTGGTCCGGCCTACTGAACCGCGGACGCGTTGGCCCGTTAGGCATGTGACGAAGGTCTTCGTATGCTTTGCTTATCGGCTTAGGCGAAGATCGCCCACAGTTTGGGCGCGAAGATGATCACTCCCACGACCACCGCGCCGATCGACGCCAGCAGAACCGCGGCGCTGGAGATGTCGAGCGCGGCGCCGACTTCGGGGTCGTGCTGCTTGACCGTCGCCTTGACCAGCTTTTCCAGGGCCGTGTTGAACATCTCGGCCGTTAACACAGCGGCGATGCACAACGCCAGCAGGCACCACTCGACGCGCGTCACCTGCAGTGCAAAGCCGGCGGCGACGACGACGGCTGCGAAAAAGAAATGAACAAAGAAGCTGCTCTGCCCCCGCACTCCGCGGCGAAACCCCCGGAAGGCGTCGGAGAACTTCGTGCGCCAAGTGCGATGCGACATCGGAGGAATTTCTTATTGCCTATTTCTTATTGCTTATTGCTGTTCCCACATCCCACATGCAACATCCCACATGCAACATGCAAAATGCCACATGTCCTTTATTCTAGTCCAAACGCTCCGGCCGGGGGGACGTAGATGCCGTCGATGGTGTCGCCGCGGCGGCTGCGGAACAGCCGCGGTTCGATTGCCAGCTTCACCCCGATGTCGTCCTTGCTTTCATCATAGTTGAACCCGACACGAACCAGGAACGATTCGCCCACGCGGGTGATCGAAAGTGACTGCGTGATGTTGGTTTGATCGTCCAGGCCGATCGAGGCGCCCGCCGTGGCGATCCACTTTGGTCCCAGGCGGTAACTGAACGCCGTTAACCCGACGTGGCTGCGAATCGGGCCTTCCAGTACGCGCAGCCCCATATAGATGTTGCCCCGCTCGGGGCGATTGAGCGAACCGCCGATGTTGAACAGCTTCTGCCCGTCGCTGAACACGTCGGCGATGCCGCTGGAGAGTACGGTGAAGCGATCCCCTACATGCCAGCGGAAGTCGTAATCGACCAGGCCGATCACCTCGCCGAAGTTGTCGCGATCCGGCTCCGGGAACAGGCTGGCGTTCATGTCGAGCGTGATCCAATCGATGATCCGCTGCTCGCCTGGGGCGCCCCGCTTGGTTTGCCAGCGGTGGTTCATCCCCAGCCGCAACACGGTCAGGTCTTCGGCGATCTCGGTCACCGGGCTGGTCACGTAGTCCTGCATGCCGAACCGTACCGCGTAAAAGCGTTCGTCGAACTGCGGCGGAATGCCCGTGCCGCCAAAGTCCTCGAAACTTTGCCGCCGCCGCAGGGCCAACTGGGAGTTGTCGTCGAGTTGATCGTAAAGTGGAAATTCGTCGAGGTCCTGGCTGGAGTCGGCGTAGGCGAACTCGGCGTTGAACTCCACCTTGTGCGCCAGTCCGTTGACATACAGCAGTGGCAGTTGCACGTTCGGATCGACCCGCCACATCGGCACGCTGGCCCGCACGCCGAGTTGGCCGTAGGCCCGCTGGATCGGATCGCCGTTGATGTCGGCGCCCCAGTGCGCCAGCTCGCCGAGAGCGTACGGCACGACCTTGAAGTTGCCCAGTTGCATCGGCAGGTCGATCTCCTGCCGGGTGGCGAATCGTTCGCCGCTCTGCTCGACCTCCCACGGCAGCAGCTCCCATTGGGCCGCCTGCGTCGGATCCTCCGGCGGGCTGGCAACTTTCAGCCGCGCGTAGCCGACCGAAGTATGCTCGAACCACGTCAGCCGATCCCCCAGCAGCGATTCGCCCAGCCAGAAATGATCGGCCCGCGGCAGCCATTCGGTCTCGGTGAAGAAGTCGTTCAAGCGCACCGTGCCGAACACATCCCAGGAAGTATTGCCGGCGTAGCGCTTTAGCTCCAGCCGCGTGTCGAGATCCTTAAAGGTGTCCCATTCGTTCTCGAAGTACTGTTCGAGGAAGTTGGGATCGCTGATCCAGCCGATTTCGGCCGATACCTGGTAGCCGTCCCCCAGTTCCTGCCGATGCCGCGCCAACAGCCGGCCGCGGTGATCGGTCTCGGGAGGGATGTTGTTGCGGCCGGCGCCGAGATTGTCGAGGCCGTGGTCCTTGATGCCCCAGGCGTCGATGAAGCCCTCGGTCGGCCCCGTCAGGCCGAAGAAGTGGTCTGTTTCGTATTCAAAACTGGTGCCCAGCCCCAGCCCGCGAAAGCTGAGATAATCGATGCTGAACTCCCAATCCGTGCCCTCGATCGGGTTGTCGACGCCGAACACCTCGTAGCCGCTGAAGGTGGTCAGCACCTGCGTGCCGAAGATGTTGTCGGTGGCCAGTTTCGCTTCCCGCACGTAGAAGTTGGCGTTGTCCAGGTCGGTACTCAACAGCGGCCAGTAGAGTACCGGAAACTCGCCAACGTAGATGAAGTTGTTGTACGACTGGGCGAAGCGGCGGTGCCGCGCCATTGGCTGATCGATGCGATCGTCCATCGCCGGCTGCCCGAACGGCGTGGAGATGGGCGACTGGTGATCCTCGAAGTAGACCATCTCACTCCGCAGCGAATAGCCGGGCACGCCCATCCGGCTGCTGGTGACCAGCGCCCCTTGGGCCAGGAATTGATCCTTGGAGATCTGCCGCAGCACGTCGGCCTTGACCCGCAGTTTACCGGCGTATTCCGGCACCGGCGTGAGCAGTTCGGCGTCGAGCACGACCCCCACCTGATGCCGCACGTCGTAGTACATCCGATTGGCGAACACCACCCGGTCTCCCTGGCGGAACTCGATGTTCCCCTCCATGTAAACTTCCAACGGCACGTCGGCGCGCTGCATCGATTGTCCGGTCAGATCGGGTTCGGCCCCTTGCGTCCAGACGACGATCCGATCGGCCGAGAGATCGATCGAACCAAGCGAGTCGACACCGTCGACGATGATCGTTACTCCGCCGGTAACCACCGCCACGTATTCGTCCCGCTCGGTGCGCGGAAACCACTGCGCCTGCACGCGGACGTCGCTGCGGGGAAACGCCCGAATCCGCCGCAAGCCGGGCGGAGGCGCGTCGGCGGTCGGCTCGATCACCGGTTCGTTGTATTGCGTCTGTCGGATCACGCCCTCGGCGCGGGGAAAGCGGGCGGCGATCGCCCGATCGAGCAGCAACGAGCGGGTCGGCGGACCTTCCTGCAACTGGGGTATCCGTACCTGCGGCAGACGCGTGCCGCGGAACTCGCCGATCCAATGATGGCTGCGATAGGTGCTGGCCGGTTCGTCCGTCTGGCTCGACTGCTGCGAGACCGACACGCCGCCTTCCAGATAGCTTGTCACGCGGATCGGCCCGCGATCGTCTTCCAGTCCCTGCTCGACCCACAACACGCCATACTCGCCGCTGGCCTGCACGCCCCCTTGGCGAATCTGGCAGCGTCCGCTCAGCACCCACACGTCGGCCACGCCGTCGTTCCAGCGAATGGCATGCTCGGCGGCGATCTCAATCGGCGCCTCCGGCGTGGCAACGGAGAAGTTGACTTGAGCCGAAGCGGCGGCGGCGGTGAGCAGGCTTAGGATGACGGCGAGAAAAGGTGGTATCAGATATCGGCACCATCTGGAAGTTGGAACCTTAACCCTTCTCCCTATGGGAGAAGGTGGCTGCGCAGCAGACGGATGAGGGCGCGCTGCTAGTTGGCTGTGCCATTTTGGGCCTCCGGTCGACGCAGCGCGAACAAGCAGGGTCGCCCTCATCCGGCCTTCGGCCACCTTCTCCCAAAGGGAGAAGGGGTTGATGCCAACCGTATCATGTCGCTGTGCTTTCGTCGGCCGACGCGTTGCCCGATGCGTGCCGTCTGAAATCTGAAATCTGAACTCTGAAATCCAAAATCCCACCAAGCGCATCGCCACCTGGACCGCGGCATGCAGTATCATGCCGAGTGAGGCTCGTTCGGTGGGGTCGTTTCCGTGCGGCTTCAGAGTTGCATCCTTGCGGAAATCGGAGCATTGGCTCCGCGGCGGGGGACTTCCTTGTCCTACGCCGCGACTCGCAAACCGGCACGCTCAACTAGCTGAACTCGACAAGAGTTCAGCCGCGCAACCGAACTCGTCAAGAGTTCAGCTCGCGCGCACGAATCGCCCGGTCCGAGAGGGGGCGGGATTATAGAAAGGGCGTAGTCCATAGGTCAAGGCAGATCGGCTCCGATTCGGGCCGCTTTAAGTTCTTATCATATAACATCTTACGGATGGCACAGGCGGTCAAACCTGAGAATCGATCAATGTTGGCTGAAATGACGCAAGTGAATCGCGCATTTGAATTTACGATCCGCTTCCGGTGGCTGCTGTTGGCCGTCGCCGCGGGGCTGGCCGCCGCTGCCTGGCCGTTGAGCGACCAGCTCGCGTTTGATCGCTCGATCGAGAAGATGTTCGCCGCCGACGATCCGCTGCTGGAACCTTACCGCAAATTGAAGGTGATCTACGGCGGCAACGAAGTTGTGATGGCCGCCTTCATCGTCGACGAGGACGATCCCGATGCCCTCCTCACCAGCGACCCAGCACGGGAAAGGCTCCGCGAATTGACCGATGAAGTGCGGGATCTCCGCGCTCATCCGAAATACCTCGAACTCCGTGAGCAACATAAATTCCCTGAAACCAATCCCGTCAAGTCGGTGCTCAGCCTGACCACCGTGCCGAACAATCCGCCGCTGTACGAACTGCTGGAAGGCTATGCCGTCAGCGCCGATCGCCAGACCGGCGCGGTGGTCGCGATTCTCGATCCGGACATCAACGACGAGCAAAAAGCCGCCGCCATCGACGCCATGCGGGCGGCCGTGCAGGCGCGCTACGATCCGGGCGTGGTCGCCGGCGAGCCGGTGATGGTGGTCGACGGCTTTCGCCTGGTCGAAGAAGACGGGGTGCGGCTGGGCATCTGGTCGACGCTGTTGCTGAGCATCACGCTCGCGGTCTCCTTTCGCAATTGGCGCTGGCTGCTCGCTCCGTTGGCGGTAGTGCAATTCGCGGTGCTGCTGACCAAGGCGCT
>JBGTJT010000685.1:0-14025 GCA_041744995.1 Pirellulales bacterium
GCCCGGATTGATCGACATGCACGTTCATCTTCGCGAGCCGGGGGGCGAGGACGACGAGACGGTTCGCTCCGGCTGTGCGGCGGCGGTTGCCGGCGGCTTCACCTCGATCGCCTGCATGCCGGACACCGACCCGCCGATCGACTCGCAAGCCACCGTGGAATTCGTGCGGCATCAGGCGGAAAAGGCCGAGTTGTGCAACGTCTACGTGGTCGCTTGCATCAGCAAGAACCGCGAGGGAGAGGAGTTGGCCGAGATCGGACAATTGGTGCAGGCCGGCGCGATCGCCTTCAGCGACAGCCGCGCGCCGATTTCCAATCCGGAACTGATGCGCCGCGCTCTGGAATACTGCCTGATGTTCGGCAAACCGGTACTCAACCACTGCGAGGCCCGCGAGCTGACCCACGGCGGCGTGATGCACGAGGGCCTGGTCTCCATGACGCTCGCCCTGGCGGGCATGCCGGCGGCGGCCGAGGACGTCATGACCAGCCGAGACATCTCGCTGGCCGAGATCACCGGCGGCGTAATTCACTTGCAGCACCTGTCCAGTGCCGGCAGTGTCGAGATGCTCCGCCGCGCCAAGAGTCGCGGCGTTCGCGTAACCGCCGAGATCTGCCCCCAACAGTTCACCCTGACCGACGAAGCGCTCCGCACGTTCGATTCCAACTACAAGGTCAACCCGCCGCTCCGCGGCGCCGACCACGTGCAAGCTTGCATCGAGGGGCTGATCGACGGCACGATCGACTGCATTTGTTCGGATCACTCGCCGCACGCGGTCGAAAAGAAGATGCGCGAACTGGACCAGGCGCCGTTCGGCATCGTCGGCCTGGAGACGACCCTGGCGCTGGTGATCAGCGAACTGATTGTGCCGGGGCATCTCGACTGGTCGACGGCCGTCGCCAAACTCACCTGCAATCCGGCCCGGGTGCTGGGCATCGACAAGGGAACCTTGAAAATCGGCGCAGATGCCGACGTCACATTGATCGACCCCGCGGCCCGCTGGACGGTCGACCCGGCGAAGTTCCAATCGCAAAGCCGCAACACGCCGTTCGCGGGACGGGAACTAACCGGCCGCGCCCACACGGTGATCGTGGGTGGAGAAGTCAAAATGCATCGCGCGGGTGCGGTCGCGTTCGGGATAACTCACAATTAAATTCGGTATTGAACAGGAGGAAACGAAGAGAACGGAGTGGTGAATCGCCTCCGTTGTCTCTCGTCTACTTCGTTTGATAGTGAACCACCTGATTTCCGAGACAACAAAGGAGACGAGAGGTAACGGAGTCATGTTTCTCTCTGTTCCCTTCGTTCCCTCCTGTTCAAACAGGAACCCGCAAATACGGAAATTGTGCTTGGTGGCCCTTAATGCTCGGCGAATTCGCGACAATGACGGGAGCGACGCATGAGGTTGCTGATCGATGGATACAACCTCATGTATGCCGCTGGTTTCACCTACTCGCTGCAGGATGAGCGGGGCCTGCAGCGGTCGCGGCAGGCGCTGCTAGGCTTTTTGGCCGCGACGCTGGCGCCGAGCGAGGCGGCCGAGACGGTGATAGTATTCGACGCCGCCGGCGCGCCGCCGGGCTTGCCGGCGGAACTGGAATATCACGGCATGCGGGTGTTCTTCGCCCGCAACCACGCCGAGGCGGACGACCTGATCGAGGAGTTGATCCGCGCCGATCATTCCCCCAAGCAGCTAATGGTCGTCTCCGGCGATCATCGCCTGCACAAGGCCGCGAAGCGTCGCAAGGCAACGCCGGTCGATAGCGAGGCGTGGTTCGAGCAACTCGAGCGCCGGGGCCGGACCAGCGGGCAAGAACCGCCACGGACATCGGCCAAACCGATCGCTCCACTGTCCCCCGCGGAGGTCGAACGGTGGACCGCGCTGTTCAGCGACGAGAAACTGCATGCGATCATCGAGGAGGAATCGAAGCGGCCCGCCACCCGTAAGCCGGGCCGGAAATCGTCGCAGCGGAAGCCCCCGGCGACAAAGCCTTCCGAAAAACCGGAATCTACAAGCCCGCCGCGCAACAAGCCCAAGCGAGGCCGCAAGCGCCCCCCCGAAAAGCCGCCAGGGGGCAATTCCCCCAACCCCTTCCCACCCGGCTACGCCGACGACGTCGATTTCGAGATTTGACCAGTTTTTATTGGGTTTCTTGTGACGCTCTGCGGCGGGCGGGAGAATCCATCTGGAGGAATGACTCTTTGGAACCGCTCAGCGCCGAACAACTTGCCGCCCGATGGACGCAGTGCCAGCGTCGCGTGGAAGCGTTCATTTATTCCTGTATCGCCGATTTTCACCAGACCGACGACATTCTGCAGAATGTCGCTATGGTAGTAGTCCGCAAGCGGGAAGAATTCGATCCGTCGCAGCCCTTTTTGCCGTGGGCGTTGCAAATCGCCAAGTTCGAGGTGCTCAAGCATCGCCGCGCAGTCGCCCGCGATCGGCATGATTTCGGCGAATCGCTGATGGAGCAGGTGCTTGAGCACTGCCAGGAAGACCCCCTCGACCTGGTCGAGCGTCGGCAAGCGGTCGTCGATTGCGTTAAGCAGGCCAGCCCGCGGAGCCGGGAGGTGCTGTTGCTGCGTTACGTCGAGGACTTGCAGCCCAAGCAGATCGCCGAGCGGTTGCATATCGGCGGCGGCGCCGCCCGGATGATGTTGCAGCGCGCCAGGGAAGCGATACGCGGCTGCATCGAGCGCAAGCTCGGCGTCGAGGAGGCTCGCCATGAATGACATGTCGGCTCGTCTCGACGCCTATTCCGATGGCGAACTTGCCGCGGCGGACTTCGCCCGGCTCGAACAGTGGTTGGCCGCGGACGCCCGCCATCGGGAGATGCTGGTGGCCCGGGCGACCGAGACCCTGTTGCTGCAGGATGCTTTGCGAGACGTGGAGTACGAAGAGGCCCTGGCGTCGCTGCCGCCGCAGCGCAGCCGGTGGCGCACGCTGCTTGGCTATGTCCACAACACGACGACGCTGTCCTGGATATTGTCGGGATTGTTTGTCAGCATCATCCTGTTGTCGCTGGCCCTGTGGACCATTCCGCAGGCTCAGCCGGGCCTGCCGGGAACCGATCGCGCCCAGTTTGTCGCCCGAGTCGAACGCAGCAGCGACGCGGTCTGGTCGGCCGAAACGGACGTCGAGCCGGGCAATCGCACCGACCTGTTCATTGGGCAGCGGCTGGAGTTGCGCAGCGGCTGGGCGGAAATTAAGTTCGACCGAGGCGCCCGCGCCGTACTCACCGCGCCCGCGGTGATGCGGATTCGTAGCGACAACAGTTGCGATCTGCTGGCGGGCGAACTGACGGCCCAGGCCGATGCCGCCGCGGCGTTCACGGTCGAAACCGTCGCGGCCAGCATTATCGATGTTGGCACCGAGTTCGGCGTGGTAGTGAGCGGGACGGCGGTCGATGCGGAGGTGTTCGACGGCGAAATCATCGTCCGCCGCAACGGGGACGGTGCAACCGACCAGCGGCGGCTCGTCGCCGGGCAAGCGGTGCGAATTGCACTCGGCGGTAACGGCGCCATGGTCGAGGCCGCCTCCGGCAAGCTTAAGAACTTCGCGCAAGCGTCGTCCGCGGGCGGGGTGCAGGAGCAACTCGAACAGCTTCCCGTGACGCGGTCACTGGCATTGTGGCTGTCGGCCGACCGCGGCGTGCGGCTCGACGCAAGCGGCGGCGTGCTGCAATGGAGTGATTTGCCGGTGGGGGACAACCGCACAGCGGAGCCAGCCGAGCAGCCGCTAGCCAGCAGGCGGCCCAAATGGGTCGCCGACGGCATCAACGGCAAGCCGGCCGTGCGGTTTGACGGGAAGGCGTGGCTGCAAACGGCGAAGCTGAAATTGGGCGACGCCCGGATGGTGTTTGCGGTGTTCCGCGCCGCAACCGGCCATGGCGGGCAAATCGTCAATATGCAGGGAGAAAATAACCTGGTGTTGTCACTGGAAGGAGATAGCGTCACCACGCGATTCTACCACCGCAAAAGCGGACAGAATTTGGGCGTCGCCACTGCCCCTCTCGGCCCCGCGAAGGTCGCCGTGGCCTGTTTCCGCTACGACAGTCGCAACAACATCGCCGAGCTTGCACTCGACGGACAAGTTGTCGGCAGCGCCACAGCACCCGTTGATTGCAGCGAGGAGACAAGCCTGCACTTGGGGGCTCACCCTGGCCGACACAGTTTCCTTCACGGCGACATTGGTGAAGTAATTGTGTTCAACGACGCACTCCTGCCCGACGAGCAGGCGGCGGTAACGAGCTATCTAATGAAGAAATATGAGATTCGTCCCAATTCATCCCCTTAACCCATCTTCAATCCCTTGATACGTGATGCTTAGGAGAAGTCTTGTCATGAAATCCTCGACAATCGCTTTCGCGACTTTGATAGTTGTCGGCCTGGCCATGCCGGCGGCTGCGGCAACGATTAGTGTCAATTTTGGAATCGCGCTGAACGACGCCAACGCGGTCGACAGCGACGAGACGGCCGTCGTCGGAAATCCCGATGCGCTCGAGATCGCCGGCAGCTTCTGGAATAACGTGCTGCTGAGAAACTCTGGTTCAGGATCGCCGGACGTGTTCATTAGCAACACCACCGGCGGCAACTTTATTACGTTGAACAACTCTCTGGGGGCGCCGGCCGCGGAACTGACTTCGACCATCCCGTCGGGCGGCTTTGCTAACTTTGGGAATGTTTCCGGTTCCAACGCTACACTCACAGGAACTGCGGGCTTATTTCAATCGTTCTTGAACTTCGGCGCTACCGTCCCTACGGAGACGCTCACGATATCCGGCCTGGGTAGCAACGTTACCGAGCGAGGATACAAAGTCATCGCCTTCTTCGACATTGGCGGACAGACGCGCACCTATGGGCTGAAGATCGGCGATCAGCAGTATTGGACGAACGATACCTCGGCCGTTGATTCCGACCCGGACAATGATGGCGTGATCAACTGGATCAAGACGACCGCCACCACCTCCGGAACGGCGGTAGCGAATGCCAACTACGCGGTGTTCGACCACTTGAGCGGATCGTCCTTCACGCTTGAGGGTGTCGGTTCGAGTGGCCGCAGTGTGCTCTCCGGTCTGCAAATCATCCCCTACGAAGGCGATCGCGCCTTGATCGACATTGGCACGAGTGCCGGGACCCCCGTCAGCCCCGACGCCAACGGCAACCGCTGGAATACGCTGAGCGCGACGAATACGCCGCTGGCACTATTCGACGCTGACACCGGCACCGACACCGGTTGGCGGCTGCAAGTCGCACTTTCCGGCGCGAACGCAGGTTTCACCGGTTCCGTCGTCTCCAGCACACCGGGGCCAGGTCCATTCAACGTCTTTCAGGCGTACGGCGACGGCTGGTATGACAACACAACCGGTTCAGGAAACGGTACGTTCACGTTTTCCGGACTGGACCCAAACGCCAACTATGAACTCAGTTTGTGGGGCAACCGCGACACGAATTGGGCCAACGGTGCAATTACGATCATCAACGGCGCGGCGACCGGCGGACCGAGCTTTTTGTTGCAACAAAACGAACTGCTGTTGCTCAACTTTCAACCGGACGCCGCCGGCCTGTTTGCCTTCCTGCTGGACGACACCAGCGGTCCGGGCGTAGAGAACGTAGTGCTCAACGCCATGCTGTTGCAACAAGTCCAGCAAGTACCGGAACCGCCCACGCTGCTGCTTGCCTTTGTCGGGCTGGCGGCGATCGGGCTGCTAATGCGCGTCATGCGGAGGTAGCCTGGTTCGGGCATTTGCGAGCGGCCTGTTTGCTCGGCTTCACGAACGAGTATTGCATTGAAGTTAGGAGGCGCATGATGCATGTAGATAGAGTCCCTCGATCACTTGGCATCCGCGGTTTTACGCTTGTCGAACTGTTAGTCGTGATCACAATTATTGGCATCCTGATCGCGTTGCTGCTGCCGGCGGTGCAGAGCGCCCGCGAGGCGGCGCGGGTCGTGCAGTGCAAGAACAATCTCAAGCAACTCGGACTCGGCATGCTCAGTCATGAGCAAGTCCACGGCTATTTTCCGTCTGGCGGTTGGGGATGGAGTTGGGCCGGCGGCGACCCAGACCGCGGCTTCGGCAAGTCGCAACCCGGCGGCTGGGGCTACAGCGTACTGCCGTTCATCGAGCAGCAAGCCTTGTACGATATGGGTGCGGGACTGCCGCAAGCGCAGAAGGAAGTGGAGTTCGGCCGCCGCAACACGATTCCCGTGGCGGCGTTCATTTGTCCCAGTCGCCGCTCGGTCGAGGCGTTCGCCAACCCGTCCAAGAACTTGTGGAAACACCTCAACGCCGCACGACAAGATGTGAACGCCCGCACGGACTATTGCGCCGTTGCTTCTTCGACAAGCGCTTCTAGTTCCGCCAGCAAGGCCAACAACGAGCCGACGTCGCTCGCCGCGGGGGAAGGGGCTTTCAACTGGCAAAACTTCTCCGACCACACGGGCATCGTGTTTGTGCGCAGCGAGATCGCCGCCGCCAACGTGAAAGATGGCCTGAGCAACACGTATCTTATCGGCGAGAAGTATCTCAATCCGGACGACTATACCACGGGGCTGGACCTTGGCGACAATCATCCCCTGTCGATAGGTCACAACAACGATACCGTTCGCTGGACCACCCACGATGCTGCCAACCCGGCCAACAGCCTCACGCCCCGGCAAGATCGCAGCGGGTTTTCCGATTCGAACCGCTTCGGCAGCGCCCACGCTGGAGGTTGCAACTTTGTAATGTGCGACGGCAGCGTGCGGACTGTAAGCTACTCCATCGCCCCGCTGACGCACAGCAATCTGGGTAATCGCAAGGACGGGCAAGTTGTCTCCGGATTTTGACGCACCGCTTCGGCGACAGTCAAAGCTGTATCGGGGCAAACTTGCTCCGTAGCGGTGTTGCCAGCCGGGCAATCGTTGTCATCGTCATGCGACGCATAGCCCGCATTTTTCATTTGCATACGGTCGTCAGGCCGTAACCTATACTTTGCCGGAAAACGTGCGTGACCTTGTTCTCGGAAAGCAATTTGATGCGTCGATACCGTTGTTTCTACCTGTTGACCGCGATCGTTGCCTGCCTGTTGGTCTGCGGTTGTGGGCAGTCTTCGACCGCCCCGCCGCTTAAGATTACCCAGCAGGCGCCGCCGGCCGAGTTGCATGGTCCGCGGCCGGAGAAACCTGCCCAAGTGGCGGCAGAGGCCGACGAAAAGTCGGCAGCGGAGCAGCCGGCGGATCTGGTGCAGGCGAAGTTCGACCCGCCGTATAAGAATCGGGTCGACATGTTTCAGCCTCCCAACCGCAAGCATGCCGTCAAGAATTCCAACAGTCCGTCCGAGGTGTTGCTACGCGGCTTCGTGAACGTCGATCAGCCCAAGGCGTTGCTGGTCGTGGACGGGCGGCTGCAGGCCCTGGCGGCGGGCGAGCGGCGGGGTGAACTGGAAGTCATCCAGATCGATCGCCCCCTGGTTACGCTGCAGCGCGGCCGCGTCCGCTGGACCGAATCGCTCTACCCGGAGGGGTAGCCGGTCCAAAGGATTAGGAAAACTCTGCCGATTAGGTCAACCTTGCTGCGCGTTAGGCCGATAACTGTGGTGACGGCCCAGCCGTTGCAGTCAGGCCGCGAAACAGGGTTTGCGACATTAACCATTATACGGCATGGCTTTACGGCAAAATCGCAGTGGCTGTGGCGAGATTGAGTCCTTAAGCCCTTTGGAAATTGCAACTTACGGCGATCACGCCCGGCGGTGCATTTTGCCGTCGGGAATGGCAACCAAGCGACTTGGACCAGCGTGCTGGCAGAATTGCCTTGACTCTAATACTTACGGCATCTACACTTGGAACATCTGACACGAGTTCGGTCGGACGTTCCTACCGGAGCCAAACGCTCTTGCCGAGCACAGGAGATCGGGGCCGTGACTAAGAAAGAGATCGTCAAGACGATTTCGGAAGAAATCGGACTCACCCAACTGAAAACCAAAGAGATCGTCCAGAAGACCTTCGACGCCATTGTCGATACGCTGGTCGAAGACACGCGAGCCAATCTCGATGACGGTAAGGATGCCCAGTTGGGCCGCATCGAGTTGCGAAATTTTGGAGTGTTCGAGGTCAAGCGCCGTGCCGCTCGCAAGGCTCGTAATCCTCGGACCGGCGAGAAGGTGTTGGTCGACGAAAAATTCGTCGTAACCTTCAAGCCCGGTAAGGAGATGGAAGAACGAGTTCGGAAGCTGCAAGAGCGACAAGCAGAAGAAACGGCCGCCAACGCGACCGAGACGTCGATGGATTCGAGATCGGATGCATCAATTTCTGCTGATTCGTCTTCCGCTCCGACGCCCTCTTCTGATACATTTCCGGTGCCGCCGACCAGGTTTGGCACAAACAGTTGAGTGGGTGATAGGCCGAGTTGGACCCTTTGGGGGACAATCAGCGGTCAAAAGAGCAGCAAATGGAACGCGTGGCGACTTGAAGAAACCCGGGCGGAGCCTGGTGAAGTCGCGATCAAACGGTGATTTTTCACAAAGGAGTTGTGAAATGCGGCACTTCTTGTTGGCAACGGCCCTGCTGGCCTGCTTGGTCTCGACCAACGTAGGCTGCATCATTCCGGCCTTCAGCGGCGATCCCGTCGTACGAACCGAGGAACTGATTTACGTTTCCGAAGGTTATCGTCACATTCTCGAAGAGTGGCGTCGTTTCTGGTTTCTCGACCAGCCCGATCACCTCACTCCGTTTCGCACCCACGGCGGCATTATTTAGCCCCGTACCAAGTACCTGACGGTAGCGGAACTCGCGAAGAGTTCCGACCGCGATGTAGCGGAACTCGCCAAGAGTTCCGGCGCGAAGCGGCTATGTTCGACCTATGTTGTCGATTCCGTTGCGGACGCGTTACGATAACGGGTTGGAGCTGCGCGCGGCGCAGCGAGTCGTGTCCGCCTGTACTCAGAGGCTGTGAAAAGATCGGCATTCAACATCAGCCGAAGGGCGCTAGCCCCCGGTTAGCGTCAAGAAACGGGCCGCTAGCGCGGTGCGGCTGATGTTGTGGGGGCGACCCCGTATGTTAATTCAGTATCTTCACAGCCTCTCAGCTAAAGTTTCCATCGCCGTGGCCACCATCCCCGCCAGTCTGCCGATCGACCTGCAAGTTCAACTAGGTCGGCTGGCGCTGCCCAACCCGATTCTGGCGGCATCCGGCACATTCGGCTATGCGCGGGAGATGGAACACCTGGTCGATCTGTCACGGCTAGGCGGGATCGTTCCCAAGACGGTCACCAAGGAGCCGCGCCAGGGCAATGCTCCCTGGCGGACGATCGAGACGGCCGCCGGCATGTTGAACTCGATCGGTCTGGACAACGACGGCATCGAGGCGTTCATCGCGCACCACCTGCCGTATTTGCGCACCACCGGCGCCGCGACGATCGTTAGTATCGCCGGCCGCACGGCGGATGAGTTCGTGGCGATGACCCGCCAGCTTGATGCGTGCGAGGGAGTGGCGGCCGTGGAGTTAAACATCTCCTGCCCCAACGTGAGCGGCGGAGTCGACATGGGAACCGATGCCGCGCTTTGCGAGGACGTCGTGCGTCGCTGCCGGCAGGGGACGTCGACGCCCATCATCGCCAAGCTAACGCCCAACGTGACCGACATCCGGCTCATCGCCAAAGCGGCGTCCGCCGGCGGCGCCGACGCGCTGTCGCTGATCAACACCTGCTTGGGCATGGCGGTTGATTGGCGCCGCCGCCGCCCCCTGCTGGGCAACGTGATGGGCGGACTCAGTGGTCCGGCGATCAAGCCGATCGCGCTGCGGGCCGTATATCAGGCGGCGAGCGTGGTGGATACGCCCATCATCGGGATTGGCGGCATTGCCACGGTGGACGATTGCCTGGAGTTCATCGTGGCCGGCGCGTCGGCCGTGCAGATTGGGACGGCCAATTTTTACAACCCGCTGGCGATGATGCAGATCCTTGACGAACTGCCGGAGCGAATCGCCTCGGTGGGGGCTTCGTCAGTGGCGGAATTGATCGGCACGTTAAAGACAAACTAACGGAGGATTAGAGGTAGCCAACCAAACATCAGCCGCAGGGCGCTAGCCCCCGGTTTAGCGTTCTCAACCGGGGGCTAGCGCCCGCCGGCTGATGTTGTTGCGACGCCTCTGCTTGAATTTATGCGCGTACTTTCTGGCATTCAACCGACGGGCCGCTTCCACTGGGGCAACTACTTCGGCGCGATTCGGCAGTACATCGACTTGCAGCATGAAGAGGCGGCGTACTACTTCATCGCCAATCTGCACGCCCTGACTACGATTCGCGATCCGGAGAAACTTCGCGAACTGACGCTCGACGCGGCCGTGGATCTGCTGGCGCTGGGACTCGATCCCAACCATGCCGTGTTGTTCGTGCAATCGGACGTCCCGGAAATTAGCGAACTCTATTGGCTGCTGGTGACCGGCACCTCGATGGGACTGCTCGAGCGCTGCGTGTCCTACAAGGACAAGGTCGCCAAGGGGTTGTCGGCCAACGCCGGCCTGTTTACCTATCCGGTGCTGCAGGCGGCCGACATCCTGGCCTACGATTCCGACGTCGTGCCGGTGGGCGAGGATCAGGTGCAGCACATCGAGGTTTGCCGCGACATCGCGCAGAGCTTCAATCATCATTTTGGCGAAGTCTTCCGGCTGCCCAAGGCGAAGGTGCTCGATCGTTCCGCCAAGGTGCCGGGCACCGACGGTGAGAAAATGTCGAAGAGCTACAACAACACGCTGGAACTGTTCGGCGAACCGAAGGCGCAGCGCAAGCAGATCATGCGGATCACCACCGACTCGCGGCCCATGGAAGAGCCCAAGGCGCCGGAATCGGATCATTTATTCCAACTTTATTCGCTCGTGGCCCGGCCGGAAGAAGTCGAGGAGATGGCGGCGCTCTATCGCCGCGGCGGGTTCGGCTATGGCGATGTGAAGAAGGCGTTGGCCGACGCCGCGGAACGATACTTTGCCGAACCGCGCGCCCGGCGCGAGGACTTGGCCGCCCATCCCCAGCGCGTGCGCGAGATCCTTAAAGACGGCGCCGCTCGGGCGCGTGCCAAGGCCGGCGAGGTGTTGCGCCGCGCCCAATCCGCCTGCGGCATTGCGCCTGGTCCCCAATGAACGCGACCGAAAAATCGAACCATCCCGAGACCCCGCCCTCGCCTTGGCTGGCGACGTCGCTGCTGATGATTGTAGTTACGGCGGCGGGAATCGCCGTCGGATGGGTTGGCTTCTTGTTGGCCAGCAGCGGTTTTTCGCCGGCGATCTTATTTTCTTTAGCCCTGGGTGCGATCGTTGGCGGCCTAGCGGCCGTAGGCGGCGTACTGCTGGGAGTCCTCGATCAACGCGTTGTGTTGTCGGTAGCCGTGACGGCCGCATTGGCGACGATTGTTACGCAGCACACCTTGTTCTATCGTCAGGCGGTCAAGCAGCGCGAAGAGGCAATGCAGCGATTTGAACCCCGCGATCCCTTGGAAATGCAAGCCCAGCAGGAGTTCGTGCGGGCGCCGACGCCCTGGCAGTTCTTTCGCGCCGGATCGACTGCCCGCAAGGTGTGGTGGCTGGTAGATGCGGTGCTATGTTTGATCGCCGCTTTGGCGGTGTCTTGGTACGGTATCCGCTCCGCAACCAGTGAACGGTTTCCGTCCCACCAGCAGGGCGCGCCGGCGAAGGAGAATAACTCGTGAGAATCACGGGAATCGGAACCGACATCGTAGAATGCCTGCGGATCGCGAAGATGATCGAGCGGCACGGCGATCTGTTTATTAATCGGGTTTATTCGGATCACGAGATCGAGTACTGCCAGCGGCAGAAATCGTCGACGCAGCACTTCGCCGGCCGCTGGGCCGCCAAGGAAGCCGTCGTCAAGGCGATCGGTCGCGGCTGGATCAAGGGACTCGCCTGGCGCGACATCGAGGTTTACAACCGCCGGGGCGGAGCGCCGCTGGCCCGTTTTCGCGGCGGGGCCGCCGAGGTGGTCGCCGCCGCCGGCATCGCGGAGGTGCAAATCAGCATCTCGCACTGCCGCAGCCACGCCACCGCTTTTGCGATTGCCCTGGGCATCGATGAAGATGCGCTGGACGACGAGGACTTCGATCTGCCGCTGTGAGGGCATCTTGATTTCCAACGACGTGCTTGTCCCCTGGCAGCAACAACAGTTGGGTAAGCCCGATTACCCATGAAGCCGCTGTCTTGCCCAGCCCGGTTCCAGTCGCGGCGTCTTGGCAACTGCCGTCCAAGCACTCGGACTATTTGAGTCGTTGGATCGAATCGGGCCGAATTCTCTCAACGCGACGATCCGATTGTGCCGATTATTCCTGATATACGCTCGGATTTTGTCGTCCGGTCGTTCTTGTCGCGTAGGCCCGATACTTAGGCCAAACCCGTAGGAAAACTCGTCATGCATCGCCGAATGGTGTTCAATCTGCTACGCGCCGTCGGCGCGATCTTGTTGACGTTGGCCGTGGTTCGCGCCACCACGTTCGCTCAAAGCCATGGCGTGATTCCCGGCACCGGCGTCCGGCTCACCAAGGTGGGGGACGACTTTGAAGACGAAGAGTGGAGCTACGTCTTCAATAATCCCAAGAGCAGCGAAGAGCAGGACGGCCAGGTGCGGCTGCCGGGCGGGTATTCCACCAACCGCCGCTGGTCCGAAAGCGCGAAACGGGGTCATCCCGACCTGATTCGCCGCGTTCCCACGCCCGAGGGCGGCTTGCCGGGCAGCGAAGGCTCATTGCTGCTGGCCTCGCGGGCCACCGGAGTTCCCGGCCGTTGGAGCAACTCGCTTCAGCAAGACGACTTTTTGCTTAACATCCGCTCCACGATGGGGGCGATCCCTGTTTCAGCCCGCCCCAGCATCGTCGTGCGGGTCTTCGTGCCGCCGTTTGAAAAGTTTCTCGACTATTCCGCGGCTTCGTTTGCGTTGCGGGCCGACGTGGTGGGGACCAAGAGCAGCGGCTGGAATGCCAAGTCGGAGCCTTATTGGCCTGGCATGTTTATCGTGTTCAACAGCGAAACCGATCGCCAACATGCCGAGGACTCGGCCTTTCTGCGAATCCGCGCCAACAGCCGCGGTCACGACTTCGCCGGGCCGCAGATCACGCCCGGCTGGTGGACGCTTGGCATGAGCTTTACGCCGGATGGACGCGTCCACTACTATGCCCGCCAAGGCGTTGAAAATCTCACGCGGGACGACTATCTCACTTCGCAAAGCCCTTATGGATTTACCTGCACGCATTTGAACACGGTGATGTTCAACATCGCCAACCGCGACGACGGCCGCTGGTCGACCCCGTGGATCATCGACGACGTCGAAGTCTATCTGCTGCGAAATCCCTCCAGCACGGCCAGCGAGCAGGGGGTCTTTCGGCTGAAGTAGAAGCCCGTAGGATGGGACTGGGCTGCGCAAAAGGTGAGTTCCTGGGTGTCGGGTTTTACCTGAGTTCTGTTCCTGCCACTTCAAGGCAGGGTCGTTCACGACCCTTTCCCGCGAAGCGGTATTAGCCCCGTGCTTTAGCACGGGGTAACCATGCGACGGAAACGGTTTATCAGCCCCGTTTTACGGGGCTTCTCGCTGCGGGGCTTCAGCCGGTTTTTCGCGGGCGTCAGGAGCGCACGACATCTCGATCTGCGTGCTCCCAAATGCGTTAGGCTTTCTTTCAAGGAGCCAGGGGCTAAAGCCATAACAGCGAGAAGCCCCGTGAAACGGGGCTGGATACAGCGAACTGCGGCTACGCGACCCCGTGCTGAAGCACGGGGCTAATACCGCTTCGCGGAGGAGGCTCGTGAACAAGCCTACGAAGCGCACGCACCATGATTCCGGCCCGGCCTCATCCATCAGCCTGTACAAAATCGCTTGAAATCCGCAACACCAAAACCACCGATTTTGCGCAGCCCAGCGCCACCCCGCCGCCGGTTGGCCAATACCAGCACGCGGCGCAAGCAAGTGCATCGGCGAGCGAATACGTATACCGTCGCCGAAATCGGTTTGGGGAGGAATGCGTTCGGCTCCCAGACGCCGTCGCTCGCGCTTTTT
>JBGTJT010000686.1:0-12176 GCA_041744995.1 Pirellulales bacterium
CCGGCGTTCGCCGCTGTGTGCGTGATGAACACTTCGTCTTCCGTCTCTTGGCCGAAGTGGATCATCGCCGGGGTGGCGATGGTGAGCTTGCCCATCCGTCCGCGGCCCTGGACGGTGATCCAGCCGCTGGCCCCGGGATCCTTCAGCGTACACTTGGCCCCTGGCATCACCGTCAGCTCCTTGCTGCTGAAGAGCTGCTCGCCGTTGATCGTGCCGTACACGATCCAGCGGTCGACGTAGCCGTCGCCTCTACGAGATTCGTCGATGATTGGTTCCAGGTAGTTGTTTTCCTTGAAGTGCGGGTCGACGTTCTTCTCCCAGTCCAACTGATCGATGATGAAGTCCAGGTTGCGGTGCTTGTCCTGCGGCACGTCCTTGACCAGCAGCCGCCAAGGCACTTCGCGCCCCTCGACCAGCGACTGGTACATGCCGAACACGTCGCTCCCCCATTGCGGTTCGTAGGTACAGAGCGAGCCGGGCGCGTGCAGCACACAGGGCGGGATCAACCAGCCGGTGCCCCGCTTCAGCCGATACGCCTTGGAGAGATCGAGAATGCCGTTGTCCCCCTGGTCCCAGTTCTCCAGGCATTTGCGGAGATCGGCTTTCGTGGTGCCTGGTTCCAGCCCCATGAACGTATAGGGAAAATTGTTGTCGCAGTTGTTGTACTGGGGCGGGAAGTAGTAGCTCTCCGGCTTGCCTTCTTGCCCAGTCAGCTTGGCCAGTTCCGCGTTCTGGTGCATGTGGTGCGGGATCGGCCCCATGTTGTCGAAAAATTTCGAATAGACTGGCCACCGCTGATACTTGCCGTAAATCGACTCGCCGACCAGCGCCGCCCCTTCTTCTGCGACCGCGTCGCGAAGCGTGAACCGCTCGCCGCCGAAGGTGACGTAGCTGAGACCTTCGTCCGGTTCACGGTTGTCGTTGGCCGCCTCGGTCGTGCTGCCGAACCACCGCTCGTCGATGCCGCCCCGATGGGCGCCATAGGCGTACCAATCGGTCGGCGCGAGCTTGATTCGCTTGCCGGGGTGCAGGAACGCCCGCGGCACCCAGGTGGGCGTGAGCCGCAACAAACCGTCGGCGGCCTCCATGGCGGCGGCAAGTTTCGAGGCGACATTATCCTGGGCAACAACGGGCGCGGCTGGCGTAATCATCGGTCGGGTTCCATGAGCTTTTCGGGGGTCAATCGAGAACGCGATGGGTACGAATCTTCAAGTACGCCTCTGTACCGATAGTCGACGCGCGGCGGCGCCGATCAGGGGTGGATAAGCGTTCGTTCGCGCGGACTCTTGTTCTCGCTTTTATCTATCTCGGTGCGACAGCGGGAGCGGCTTCGGCGGGGCCGCTCAAACCTGTGGTTATAAACCGCCTTCCATGCATTGACAAGTAACTGCTTGAGGCCTGAGGCGGGAGGCTTGAGACTTGTGGCTGGCTTGAGGCGGGAGGCTTGAGGTTCTAGGATGGGGGTGCGACGTGCGCCGGGCCAGGCAATTGTTGGTCGGACCAAACTGATAGGAACGTGGGACACGCAGAATGGCAACGAAAACCTGGAAGCTAGTTGATCGTAGCAACAATACCTTCGTCGATAACCTCTCGATCGCGGCAGACGATCTCAAAGGCCAGGCGTCCGCCCAAGTCCGGCTGTTGCGCACCGGGCTGAGCGACGGCTTGCAGGTGGTGGAACTTGACAGTGGCGCGTTTCGCTGCCTCGTGCTGCCCGGCCGCGGCATGGGGGTCTGGAAAGGTTATTGCGGCGAGGACGAAGTCGGTTGGCAGTCGCCAGTGGCGGGGCCGGTGCATCCCAAGTACGTGCCGATCAGCGAGCCCTCGGGACTCGGCTGGCTGAGCGGCTTCGACGAGCTACTGGTCCGCTGCGGACTGGAGAGCAACGGCGCGCCGCAGTTCGATCCAGCCGGCAAGCTGCTCTATCCGTTGCACGGTCGCATCGCCAACCTGCCGGCGCAACGGGTCGAACTGGCAATCGATGGCAGTTCCGGCGAGCTGCGGCTGACGGGCGAGGTCGACGAGTCGCGGTTCCACTTCCATAAACTGCGGCTGCGGTCGACGCTCTCCATGCGGCCCGGCCAGCGCGGCTTCGACGTGGAGGACACGATTACCAACATCGGCGGCGACCGGGCCGAGGCTCAAATGCTGTACCACATCAACTTCGGTGCGCCGGTCTGCCTGCCCGGCTCGAAGTTGCTGCTGGCGATCGACGAGATGTCCCCCCGCGATGCGACCGCCGCCGCCCGGCTGGAACAATGGGATACCTTCGCCGACGAGGAGGTCAATTCGGCCGAGCAGGTTTACTTCTGCAAGCTGTTGGCCAATTCGGAAGGCTGGAGCACGGCGATGGTTCGCAACGCGGACCAAACCAAGGGGGTGAGCGTCTCGTTCGACACGGCGACGTTGCCGTACTTCACCGTCTGGAAGAACACGCCGATGCGGGCCGACGGCTACTGCGTGGGCCTGGAACCTTCGACCAACTTTCCCAACCTCAGGGGCCACGAAGCGGGGCAGGGACGCGTGGTTTCTTTGGACGCCGACGAGAGCGTATCGCTGAAGCTGCGCGTGGAGTTTCACGCCACGGCCGAACAGGTTGCCGAGGCCGCCCAGCAGGTGGCCGAGTTGCAAGCGGCCCAGCAGCCGACCATGCATCCCCAGCCCAAGAGCGGCTGGTGCCTGTAGCGGCGGCCGATCATTCCTGCTCGTCCGGCCGGTGTTGATACCGCCGTCGCGAGCGGTGCTCGAGCTTGGCCCGTTCGATCCGCTCGTCGTCCTCGATCTGCGTCAGGCGTCGTCGGCAGGCCACGTAATCGGCCACGGCCAAGGCCACGATCCACAGCACCAGCACCAGCAGCCCGAACAGGAAGACCGTCATCAGCACGGGCGTGCGGATGAACGTATGCAACGGCAGCACCAGCCCGACCACGGCCAGCATGACGCTGGCCTGCATGCGGCGGCGAAACTGCCGCCAATGAAAGTCAAGCTCCTCCTCGTCGCCGGCGACATCCTGCGACTGCCGCCAGCCGTGCCAGTGCGAGTAGACCAGCACCGCGGCCAATAGCAGCAGCCCCAGCGAGAACAGCGCCGTCTCAGTCACACTGCCTCCCGTCCGGCATAGGGGTCCGAGGGCTTTAAGAACAGTTGGAACAGGAGGAAACGAAGAAAACGGAGAAATGCATGCTCCGTTGACTCTGCCCCGCTCTGTTGCCTGATGAGCCGATTAAAATTGCAAAATAATTCCTGTCATATTTGGCCAGGAGTTAAAGTAAGCTGGCAGGATGAACCAAACCAGGGCGAAATACATGGAACACGCTATGCGGTTCTCAAGTGTCAGGCATAACCACGATCATTTTGATTGAGCAAACTGAGGGAAAAGAGACAACGGAGAATTCTTTTCTTTGTTCTCTCTGTTCCCTTCTGTTCAAAATCCTGGTCACATTGCCACCCTTAAAGCCCTGACCCTCGATCCCGTGGTCGCCGTGTTATCTTCGTTTGCCCAAGATGCCGGTCGCGTACCAGATGCCGTTGCTGCCGCGCTTCATATCGTAGCCGAACCAGGGATGGAACGCACGCACCGCGCTCCAGTGGCCGGACGATTGCCGCCAGCAATGAACGCACTCCTCGGCCGCCTCGACCAGGGTCTCGCCCGGCCAGCTTTCGGCGGCCACTTCCACCGACAGCACGTCGCTGGGAAGCTGCGCGTTGAGTTGGTGGAAGCGGGAGTCCCAGTTGTGATGCCCTTGCAGCTTAATCGAAGCCTGATGGATCGAATGATGCTCGGCCCCCTGCTTCAACGCCGGATGCACGGCGCCGTGAGTGCTCTGCGGGGCGTCGGGATGCGTGCGGACGGCGAAAACCAACGTCCGCTGCGTCAACGTGCCGGCCGGCAAATTGAGGATCACATCCAGCTTGCGCTTGGCATAGTAGGTGCCCGGCTTGAAGGGAAAAGAACTGACCACGTGATGGTAGTACTTCTGCTCGCGATGCTTCAGGTCCATGACTGCCACGCCTTGCTGGCCGTGCATGTGATGGAAGGAGGCATGACGGAGGAGTTTGACCGGTTGGCCGTCGCTGACGATCGTGGCGTCCAGCGGCAGTTTGACCAACTCGTAGTTCTGCAACAGGGCCTCTATATCGGCGTCGGCCAGCACCCGTTTCTCAAAGGCGCGACGGTTCGGTTCGTCTCCCGGGTGATGGAAAAAGATGAACAGCATCCGGCCGGCCGCTTCGGCCGCCTTGACCGCCTGGCCGTAATCGGTGTGCCATTTCAGCTCACTTGTGGCATCCGCCGACTGCGTCGGGGCGGGCGTCTCGGCACTCATGGTGCCGACTCCGCCCAGAATCAGCAGTGCAGTCAGGCAAGCAACTCGCTTGTTTTGCAACATCAGTTTCGACTCCTAAAAATGGGTGGAGCATCGGCGCGGAAAGCCTATCTGGCCGATGCCGACGAATACTCCACGGTTTGGTTGGCTAACGGAACAATCGCTCGCGGCGCGCGCCGCGAAGTGAATCTGCGGCGATTGCGTCCGTGCCAGTCAGGTAGGACCGCCTGTCGTGCTAGGACAAGGCAGCTTGGCGAAAGCGGGTCCGGTCCGCCTCCGCCGGAAGGAAGCAGACATTGTGACGGGCCGACCAGGGATGTTCAACTAGGAAAATTGCACAAAATTTACTGATTGGCTAGTTGAGGTAGTATCGAGCCACCCAAACAGGCTGCAACAAACAGACGGTCCGCCCACATTGCATCAGCGCCCGCTGATTTCTGTGTGCGAGCACCTTTCAGAAAACCAGGTTTTCGCGTTGACGACCCAATGCCCAACGCGGTACTGTTCGCATCTCGCAGGTGGCGCCACTGCCCCAGGAACCGGGAACTCGCATGATCCGCGCTCTTCTCAAATTCGCTCTCGCCGCGGCTGTCGCCGCGGGCGTGGGCTGCACGCTGTTCTTCTGGCTGCCCGGCTGGTATGCCGTCGCCGGACTGACACTGGTCGCCATGTTGGCCCCGGCGGCGATTGTCTCCGGCATCGTGTTCGCTCGCGGTCCGGCGCAGGCGTTTTGCATTGGCTGCGCGGCGACCGGTGGGGCGCTGCCGATGGCCTACGTCTATTTCTCGCTTTCGATGCTCAATCTGAGCACCGCCGTCGGCCAGATCGACGAGCAGACCACCCGCGCGTTCCAGGTCGCCTTTGCCGTGCTGCTGGTGATCACGCTCGGCTCGGGACTGGTGGCGATGGGGGTGTGGCGACTGGCGGCCCACCCGGCGGCTACGGCGAAGATGGCGGCTCGACCGCGAATTCACGAACCGGTTGCGGAGAGCGCCGCCGCGTAGCGCAAGACGTCGCCACGTAGCGCAAGACAACACAGCGTAGCGACAATGAAAAAAGCCCCGACGGATCGCATGCGATCCGCCGGGGCCGGAAACGTGAGGGTTGCGACTGGCAACAGGTTTACCAGTTGTACTCCAGTCCCAGCGTACCGCCGTGGACGATCAGGTCGCCGTTGCTCCACACTTCGCGGAAGTCGGCGGCGCCGGCCATGTAGAACGGGATGTTCTGATCGGCGATGCCGATGCCGGCCACCGACATAGCGCGGTACGAAGCGTACACGCTCCAGCATTGCGAAATCTGCCAACGGGCGCCCGTTTCGATCTCGAAGATGAACGATACGTCGGTCTTGCTGCCGTCGAACGGATAGACGTCGCCGAAGGCGGTTTCCCCGGCCACGCCGGAACCGGTCGCCAGGTGACTGCTCTTCTCCATGTAGTTGGCGTAGAAGCCGGCTTTCGGGCGAGCGAACAGCGACAGGCCGCAGCCGATGCCGTACTCCATGTCGGCGCCAATCTGGAAACCGATCAGGTGATTGTTGATGTCGACGCTCAAGTAGGCTTCGTCGGCGCCGCCGTTGTCGCCAAAGTTGGAGCCGCTCCGCACGCTGCCGTAGCGGATGCCGTTGTCGAAGTTAAAGTACCGCACGCCGGCCAACAGGCTGGTCTTGAACGCTCCGCAGCCGGTGTCCATCGGGACATGCCACAGGTTCAGTTCCAAATTGCGAACTTCCGAGGTCCGCCACAGGCGTTGTTCGCCCACGCCGTCGAAGAACAGCGCCGCGTCGATGCCGCCGAAATCGACGTTGCCGAAATCGAGCGTGCTGAGCAAGTTGTCGCCCGCGTCGGTGACGCTGGCATAGCCGTTGAAGCCGCCCAGTTCCCAGTAAGTGAATTCCAACACGGTGCAATCGCTGAGGCAGCGGCCGAGCGAAACTTCCCAGCCCCCTTCCCAGTCCCATCCGGCGTCGCGATTATTCAGCACCTGGTCGACCGGGTTGGCGCCGTCGGCGGCAAACCAGAAACGATTTGCGTCGTCGCGAGTCATGTAAAGCGCGGCTGCGCGGGCATACCAAGGTCCGCAGCAGGTGCCGCAGCCGGTCCGGCAGGCGTTGCCGCAGCTTCCATCGGCGCAGCCGTAGGAATCCCAGGCGTTATTGGCGGAGTAAGGCTCCGGCCGGTAGACCGGCGGCGCGTCGTCCGAGGGAGAGACCGGCTCGGCGACGCCCGGCTGCACGTGCTCGGCGTCGGGCGAATAGGCGGCGTAGTAGTTGCCGCCGCGGCCGTCGGCGTAGGGGGTGCTGGTGTACGGCAGCGTACTGGGTGCGCCGTATGGATTGGCGCCGAGGCTGGTAACGGTCATCGCCAACGATAGCGACAGACCACAAACAAGGTAACGTGTCATGGAAATGGACTCCTATTGCGGGGAGATAAAAACCTCGGCCGGCAACCGACTCTAATGAGTGGGCGGTCGATCGAGACTTGATGCATATCTCGAATTGCGCCAGCGGCGCGCTTCGCAAGGGGAAAATCCGTTCCCAACATTCACTCCATTGTGAACAGTGATAGCATCGACGCGCGGCGGCTGAAAATTCGCGTCTTTCCACCGACGATTCTAAAGATTTTCGCAATCCACCCGCGGCACGACCGGCATGGGCGGAACAAGCAGCATTGTTTCGCTCCGCCCACGGCTCGCAAAAAACGCACAGCCGTTACAACGCGCGGCGTTTACCGAGTCGCACGCACGGGCGGCAAGATAGATCACGATTTGCAGAAAAGCAAACGGCTATCAAGCTTTATCAGGCAAGCCCCGATACGCGATCTTAGTCGTGGATCAGCTCGCAGTCGGGTCGGGCGGCGCGGAAGCGGTCGAGCGCTTCCGCGGCAATGCCTTGCGTGTCGTTCAGACGCAGCCGCCGCAGGGGCTTTCGCTTGGCAAGTTCCTCGAGCGTGTAGGCATTTACATCCGTTCCGCTTAGGTCGAGTTCTTCCACGCTCTCGGGCAGGTGCAGCGCCACGCCACTCCCTACCTTAAGCCCCGCCAGATTCACCAGCCGCAGCTTGGGGAACTGCTTCAAGTGGTTTAGCCACAAGCCATTCACCGCCGTGCGGGCGAGATGGAGCGTTTCCAGATTGGATACGTGCGTCAACTCGGCGAGGAGGGCGTTTTCCACCTCAGGCAAATCGCCCAAGTGTATGCCCACCACTTCGCCGGGATCGGGCAGCGCCGTGGCGTCGGGAATTTGCGCTTCGCCCAGCCAGCCTGTTTCGCCCCGCAGTTGCAGCGCGCCGCCGTAATCGAGCACCCGCTGCAAGAACCGCCGGGCGGGATCAAGCCCCAGGCGGGCGGCGAACTGCCGCTGGGTGAGCGCCACTTGGTGCCGGTCGTTGCCGTAGTGAACCATGTACATAAGGTAGTCGTCCGGCTCGGCCGGGCCGGAGAGATATTCCCCGCCCGGCCCGAGGCGAATCTGGGTTTCGTCGTCGAACCCAACGCCGGTCCAGAGGATTTTCTTTTCCACCAGGTCGACGACGACGACGTGGCCGGGATTGATTGACAATGCCCCGCTCGATTCGCACGTAACCACCGCGAGATAGCGACCGGTCGAGTCCAAGAAGTTTGCATTCACACCTCGCTGGGAAATCCCCACTGGTGTCCCAGAGCCGTAGGAGATGGGAAGACGCAGTACGGTTGGTTCTTCGTCCAGATCGTCCTGAATATGTACGCGGTCACCACTCCAGGCGACGAATCCGCGACCTCCGTTTCGCCAAAGAACATTGGCGATCGGGGCAGACTGATGTAGCTTGCGAATCTCGTTCCCTTGCAAGTCAACGATGGACTGCGGAGTGAGAATCGAACGTCCGTCCGGCGACCACCATAGCGGTGATGGTTTTCGCGACGCCCAAGGAATCTCGCTGACGGGGTCTCCGTTGGCTGGAATAAGCAACAAAGATGAGGATTCAGGGTTGAGCGCTGCGACCTTTGATCCATCGGGACTCCAGACGGGGGTCGCGCCAATCTTGGATACTTCCGTCGTGATGGGAACCTCGATGGGAACAGCATCTGCATTTCGCACATCCCAAATTGAAAGTCGCTGGGCGTCCCACAAGGCGAGGTGAGTCCCCTGGGAATTCCACCGCAACGACACGTCCTTGTAGTCGCTAAAGCTCTTGGTTGAAAAAAGCCGGAACTTCTCCTGGCCCTGGTAGATGGCCAGGTTTGAGCGGCAGGCGATGGCCAACAGCCGCCCGTTAGGACTCCACGACGCGGTGTACGCATGGCCCTCCGTGTCGAACGAGGCGACCTCGTTCGACTTCAGATCAACAATGTTCACTCGACTTGCGGATAACAGCGCCACGCGGTCGTCGACGGGGTTGTGGAAGGCAACTGACTGGCTCCCACCTCCTGCCACGGGAACACTAAAGACCGCGTCCTGCGCGCCGGGCGCCAGGCCCCAGCGGAAGGTGCGGCGCCCGCCGAGAGTGGTGCTGTAGAACTCCTGCCCGCCGGCGCGCCACGAGGCGGTCACTTTGCGATCGAGCACCGGCCGTTGGGTCTTGCGCAGGAGTTTGCCCTCCTGCGTGTACTGCTCCAAGTGTGGCGTGCTTGACCAATTATTGACGATGAGCAGGCCGCCTTCGCGCCAAGCGAACGAGTCGCTATCGAAAATGCGAGATCGATCGTGCAAGCGTCCCAACACCTCGCCGTCGAGGCTGCGCAGCGTGGCGTCGCTGTTTACGGTGAACGAACCGCTCGGATCGAGCGTCATCTGTCCTGTGTTCTTCACGTCGGCCAGCTTCCGCCCCGTGCGGTGATAGATAACGGCTGTCTTGTCGCCCCGGGCGAGAATCCGTTCGCTGTCGGGGAACCAAAACTTGCCACCGGTTTCGGGAAATTCACCCTCGAGCCGCCCGGTGTCGGCGTGGATCACCAGCGTCGCTTTCGTTTGGCCAAGGCTGACGCAAAAGTAGTTTCCATCAGGACTCCACTGGGGAGTGCGAAGGTCGTATTCATTCCGTATCGCTCGATCCCAGCGGGAGAAGAACAGCAGTTCGCCCAGCGGCGAGAACAATCGGTAGCCGTCGTCCCACACGAACAGGATTTCGCGATTGCCGGGCCGCCACGCGCCCACCCGCCGATATCCGCCGGGCACTTTCCAGCGATGCAACAAACGCCCGGCCGGTGTGGCGACCTGGATCGTGTCGCCCAACATCAGCATTAAACGGCGCCCATCGTGGCTCCATTGGATGCGCGCATTTGCACCACCACCCTTTAGCGAGCTTAACCCCAGGGTCTGACCGCTCTCCACGTCCGCTGTGACAAGCGGTTGGACTCCGTATTGGTTGTAAACGCAATGTGCGCTATACTCGCCTCCTGGGCTGACAGCACCTAGTCGCCAGTATCCCTCCCATGGCGAGCGCGATTTCGGCCACACCTGAAACCGCAGTCCCTCGATTTCGGCGGGTTGCGCTGCCAGACCGGGCATCCAGGCTTGCTGGCCGCTGGGCGACCAATCGACCGCGGCCAATCGGGCGGCGACGTCGAACTCCTTAGTCGCCCGCACGGCCGCCCGCTCCAACTCTGCCGGCGGTTGGTAAAGGTTCGCAAGCCGCTCGCGTCCAAACCAGTATTTTTCGTAGAACTGCTCGGCGTCGAGGCCGTTGATTTTTTTCAGCGTGGCGATCGCCTTTAGCGGCGAGTAATCCTGGATCCGGTTGTCGCTGCAATCAAGCTCCTCCAGCGGCAGGCCCGCGAGCGCCGTCAATTCCGTGATGCCAGTGCGATCTCCGACGCTCGTGCTTTTGCAGGAAAGATACTTGAGCGGCAGGCCGGCCAGCGGGGACAAATCGGCCACCTTGGTGTTGTCGATGGAGAGCCGCTCCAGCGGCATGCCGGCCAGAGGGGATAGGTCGCTCACGTGCGAGCCACTGACCGAAAGCTCCTTGAGCCGTAGGCCGGCCAAGGAGTCCAGGCTGTCGAGCGGTCCTTTAGAGCTTGGACCATTGTAGGTCAAGCTCTCCAGCGCCAGCAGCGCCCGCACCGGCCAGATCTCTTTTACCGCCCTTCCGTCGTCGATAAGCAAGGCGTTAATGCGATCGTCGCGAAGCATGGGGGTCACTTTGCCATCGAACCCTGGATTCACTTCCTGCAGCTTCTTCGCCACGGTGGCCACCTGTTCGGCAGTGGAGAGCGTGGCCACCGCGTCGATGAACGCCTGCTGCTCGGCGTTTGGTTGCCAGGCCGTCGCCGCGGCCGTGTCGATTCCCTCCACTGGCACGATCGTCCAGCGGCGATCGAGTGCCTTGTCGGCAAACGCCCATTGAACCACCCACTGCCCCGCCTTCCAGTCGCCGCCCCAGATGCTCATGGCCAGCCCGGTGGCGCGGCTGACGATCTTCACCTGGCCCTGGCCCAGATCGTCGAGGGTGAACCGGCTTTCTTCATCCTGCTTGCCGTCGGGCCACAGGTAGTAGCCCTCGCCTTGCCGCGGGGCTTTGAGCGTCACGATCAATTCACTGGAGCGGTTGCGAAGACGATAGACCCCAGGCGTATCGGTCGATTCGATTCGCCACTGCTGCTCGACGGCGTCGTCGGCGACCGGTTGCTGCCGTAGCGAAGAACCCTGCTTGCCAGGCGGGCCGTCGATCGACAACGCATGGCCGCTCTTGAAGTTGATAAAGCGGACCCAACCCTTGTCCGCGTACTCCGCCGCCGGGTTAGGCGCCTGCTGCGGCGTCTGGTCGCCGATAATAAATCGGGGGTAGCACCAGTGGCTGTCGCCACGGTACTGACGCCCCGCGATTTCCAGTTTGAGCACGGACGCCCCTTGGGGAAGATCCACTTCAATCGGCACAATCCCCGCGGTCGGACTCGAATAGATGCGTTCATCGTCGGCATAGACGAGATACTGCACGGCGCTGTTTCGACAATGGCCGATGGCCGAAAAGGCGGTTGCTCCGGCCGGAATTTTGAATTCCGCGCGGCTCGGCGCATGGGCGTAGATGAATTCGTTGCAACGCCCAACCCCGTCGTGCGCAACTGGAGGCGCCAAGCCCTCGGGCACACCGTTGACGATGAGTTCATGCTGGCCCACTTGGACGTCAAGCGGCTTAAGCGTCGAGAGGCTGACGTGACGTCCCTCCTCGGCGAACAGATCCTGCACCTCTTCGGCCGGCGTGGGATGAAACCGCGGTGCGAGCCAAATGGCGGGGGCGGGATCAGCGGCGTTCAAGTGGTCGACTTTCAACACGACCTCTTCCGTGCCGGGCGGCAGATCGACGCGAATGCGACGGAACATGCCGCCGCCGCTCTCGAATAGCACTTGGCTGTCGCTGACGATCTTGAAATTCGTCGTCCAGTCGCAGGCGGAGTACCCCACGGCCGTGAAGCTCTTCATGCCTGGCGGAACTCGGTAGGTGAGGTTCGATGGAGCAGCGGCGAACAAATATTCGGCGGCGGGTTCTACGTCGGGTGGAATGGTCGGCCACGAGTCCTTGGTCCCGTTGACCGTATAGCTGCGAAACGCCACCTCAGTCATGATCGGTTCCATCTCGGTCAGCTTGACGATTGTCGGTTGTGCTTCGGATTCGGCTGGCGTTTCCGGAACGAGGGACTTGATGCCGGCCGGCTCCTCAATCGCCCCGCTGCCGAGCACTTGCTCTCCTTGCTTCACTTGCACCTGGCCGTCCAGCATTGCGACGCGCACCGTAACGGTTTCCCCTTTGCGCAGCGTCAGCTTGTTCGTCTCGAAGGAAAAATCGCCTCGCGTCACGACGAGGGTGTGTTCGCCAGGTTTGAGGGTGATGTCTTCCTGCTCGGCGTTCTTGATGACCAGGTCGGTCCCCTTCACGG